>RZYO01000143.1 GCA_009930325.1 Spirochaetia bacterium
CACCTTTAGCACTAGCACCTCCACTTAACTTTTTTGCGATTAAATTATCTTTTTGCTTTTCCATACCCATCTTATTATATATCTTATATAATACTTTATCTATATATGAAAATGAATTTACTATTTCTTCAGTTGCAGCAATTAAATCTTGGTCAAGTGACATTTTTTCTTCAGATAAAATATTTGCTTGTTCTACAATAGATTTGATTTTTTCATCTTGCTGATTTGCAATAAGTCCATTTTTGTCTATGGTTAATCTAAACTTTTCAGTTTGGGTTTTTATTTTTTCTAACCTTAATTCAATTTTTTCCAAAGCTTCATCAGAACCACCCTTTGCTTGAATATTTCCGTATTTAGTAATAAGTTTATTAGCTTTATTTATATTTTCCTTAATCTTAATATTCAAACCTTTTGTATTATTAGATAACAATTGTTGTTGTTTTCTAAGCATTTTGAATTGAGGTTCAAGTTTTTGTTGGGATTTTAAAGTTTTGTCTAATTGTCCTGTTAATTTTTCAATATTCTTTCCAAATTCCGATGATTGTGTTTTAGCTTCTAGCATAATACCAGTTTTAAAACCATCCTCAATAGACTTCTTAACTTTATTCAAGTTATCAAATATTATTTTTAATTCTGCTCCCATTTTATCTCTTAGATGCTTTTTTCATTTCTTTTTCTTCGTGTTTTTTGATTACACTATGTAAGTTAAGTAGTCTTTCGGCTTTAACTGCTGGTATAGTTTGTATGTCTGCATAACTTAAGCCTATGGAAAGCAATGTATATTCTTTTATTGTTTCCGAAGCTAAGTATGATATTTTTGGATTTCCGTTTTTAGTTTCAACTAATCTTCGGAAATCTCGCTCGAATTTCCCGAAGCATCGCCCATATTAAATGCCTCCTGAAAATATTTATTAAATAGATAATCTCCTGATTTGTATGATAGTCTGTTAATATCACAACCTTTTACAAATCTTTTTATAGCCTCTGATTGTAGTCTAAACATATCAAAACTACCATTAGTAGCACCTCCACTCATTCCTGTTTGGATTGCTAATCTAAACACTTCATTTCTTTCTAAATATCCAGGCTCAACAATAGTTACTTCAACTTCTGTGCCATCTTGTAATTTTACTTTATCTTTTATTTCCATTTTTAATTTCCTTAATTATTTCTTCTTTTGTTTTTTTCAATTCTTTTTTAAACTCATTATAGAGTAAACCCAACCATTGCTCAAATTGTTTTTTTTGTTTCATTTCGTTGGCATAGTTGTTAGCATTGATTTTTGATATAGTATTATCTAACTTTGTTTCAATTTCATCTAATTTATCTTCTATATTTGAGTCCATTTTAATTTAAAACTTATTTTTAAAAATAAGTTGATGTTTGGTCATCAAAATAAATTAATGACACTTCTTGTGCTATAAATGAATATGACTCTTCAACCATACCATCTTGTGAGAAATTTCTACCTAAACTCTCATATTGACAACCACTATATTTAACATAAAATCCTATTCTACCACTACCAACAGTAACTCCATTAGTAACTTCAAATATTATAGATGTGTCTGCTGGTGTTCCATTAATCACAGTTGCACCACCCAAAAATCTATCTGCCTCTGTTTTATCTCCAAATTTAGCAGTAAAATCTCCAGTTAATTCAAGCTTTTTTACAATCAAATCAATAGGCTTTCTACTTCCTATACCTCTAATATCATTTGTGTCTATATTATTATTAAATGTTATAGAAAAGTTGCTTACAGGGGTTTTAACAGCCTCAGAACCGGCTGTACCAGTAGATACACTTCCTTGTGCAAACATTAAAGGTTGAGTTGTTGAGCATATCTTTGTTCCAACAGTTGTACTTGTTGTAACATTGCCTATAATAGCCTCTGCATCAAAAGTTAATGCACCACCAACTTCTAAATTCATACTAAGAGAATTTATTTTACAACCGCTATATGTGAAAACAACATCTGTTGTATCATCGTGGTTTGTTGATATAGTATATGATTTTGTATTACTTGCCACAGGAAGTGCTGTTACTTCTGTACCCAATTTATCTACAAAAACATGTCTATAATCTGTGGAAGTAGCATCATCTGTGGATTGTCCAAAAAACATTTCCAATATTGCACCACTATTAAGTGTTCCAGAAAATGATAGTGTCCCATCAAAATTTCCTGCTAATAAATCTATTGCTTGTCTACAACCTATACTATCGATTGTTATAGTGTTGTTATTCAAAGAAGCATCAACTGATGCTATTACTCCTAAATCTTTTGTAGTTGCTACTGCTGTATTATATGCAGTTTCTTCGCCAACTAATACAAATGATTGTTTTCCTGTATATGCCATTTTTAATTATTTATTTTTGTGAATTTATTTGTATTCAATAATAGTTGATAGTGTGTTTCATTTTCAATATTTTGAATTAAATTTTTGCTAAAGTCATAGCTCATTTCTCTATTTTTTATTTTTATCGGTTTTACTGCTTTTATCATCATTTTTCTCTAATTCCACACAAGAGCAATATCCACATTCAATAAAAGATTTTGCTATATCTTCTTCTATTTCATAATGCACTCCACCCTCAAATTCAAATATAGTGTTATTTGCCGTTATTGAGTATGTTCCGTTTGATTTTATTTTTGTCATTTTTTTTAATTTAACAACTTGACATTTCAAATTGTAAAGGTATTAATAGTACTATTGTTTGTTCGTAAATTACATCATTTGTATCCGATGTGTTTAATAATGGACCAGGTCCTATACTAGAAACTTGAATATAGGTAAAATTGTGAAATCTTTTCTTAATTCCTCTTTGCACAAATAAATTTTTAATTTCTTGTATTATAGCCCTAACTCCCTCTATCAAAATATCAGTTACTGTTATAGTAACAGTTATATTATGTGTAGTTGAACTACCACCTATACCCATATCAAAAACTTCTCCACTTGTATCTAATGTCACTCTAGGGTAATCAATAGTAGATAAATCCACTCTATTATTTTGTGGCCATACAAAACTATAAGCATGGTCGTAATTTAGAGAAATAAGAGAACCTGTCGGTGCATTCCAAAATTGTATTTTACCTATATTAGGATTAGAAGTAGTCAAATTATTGTTTCTCAATTTAAAACCACAATCATAGTCAGTATAGAATGTCTTTTCTATACCATCAATATTAAGAGTTCTAATATTCATAACCTTATGATTATTTTTATTATCTAAATCTCCTGTTAATTCAAATAATGTTGTAGAACCATCAGGGACAAAAGTTTCAGTCTTATTTAAAGCTCTGCCTCTTCTATCAGTCAAATTATTTCTTAAGAATAAAATTAGTTCATCTTCTATTTGAGTATAATCTACTCTATTTAAAACTTTACAATCGCTATCTATATTTAGTGTTACCATTTTCGACTAACTTCCATTGAAGACAAATCTATCAATCCTTAACGAATAATTCCCATTGGTTTTATTCTATTATAGTATATTGTAGTGGTTCTACTATATAATAGTTATTTATTTTTTAGTGATAACAAAGGTTTATATAAAACAAAAAATTAACTTATATTACCTATGGTAAAAGTAAAAGATATTAAAAAATCGAATAACACGAAAAGAAGTAAGATTACTGTTAAAAGCTTAGCAGATAAAGTTAGAATTAAACTTAATGAAAAACAAGTCGAAAAAGTAATGAAGTTACTTGAATCTAAATATTCTCAATTACAAGAAGCACAGAAAATTGTAGATAAAATTGAAAAACAAATTAAAACTATTGAAGATAAAGATATTAATGAATTAGATTTGGATGATTATAAATATTAAAGATGAATAAAGTTAAATTTAAAGGTAAAATTAAAAATCAAACCGATATTATATATTATATCTATAAAATGGGATATTTTGATAGAAATAATACTATAATGTTTTTAAATGATATTTTTCGTAATAATATAATTATACCTTTAGAAAAAAATGAATCTTGTGATACTCATAGAATAAAAGATAATAATGGTATGAGAATATTAGATTTTAAAATAATCAAAAATAGACAAGTTGGAGAATATATGAAAATCAATGGATATTATAATTCAACTATAATTCCTCATATGGGAGAAATGAATGCAAGATTTGATACTTCGCTTCGAGGAGCACCTAGTATGTATAATATAGAGGAATATCAACAATTATTAAATGTTACTTATTTAGTAGATGATGAAAAGTTGATGGAATGGTTTAATTTTAAACCAAATATTAAAAATATTGGCAATAAAAGAGTAGAAGATTGTTCCATAGAAGAATTATTCTTTGCAATAAAACATAAATTAAATTAATTATTTTTTCATTTCTTGGTCTATTATAGTGGGTAGAAATTTCATAGACTCTGCTATACCATCGCTAAATTTATATTTTGCTATATGTCCTTTAAATGATTTCATATAAATATCTCCTTTTACTCCTTTAAAATGCATTGCTTTAGCTCTTGTTGGTACAATAGGCACAGTATAGTCTGGGTTTTTGCCACCAAATTTAGGTTTATATGGACCAGCAGATTGTCCTGACAAAACATATCTTCCACCATACTTACCTCTTTCTCCTGAACCAGTTTCTAATATAGTACCAATCATTTCTGCTTTACTTCCAACATCCCAACCAATTCTAGCCTCTCCTATATCATGATTAATCTCTACTTTCAAAGCATTTTTGGTAGTTGTTCCAGGATAATTGTTTTTAATAGTTTTATGAATGTGATTAACACTTTTTTCGATAGCATTTCTATATCTATCTTTAAAATCTTGTGTAACAATTAATTTTACTTTTAAAGGTATATCTATCTTCATTAATCCCACCCATTTCCTCTTCTACTATTTGTTATAGGTTCTCTATAATTCTCATTCCATTCTGTTTGTGGATTATCATTTTCTAATCTTGAACATAGGCAATCTAAATAGACTTTAGTTTCTCCTATAATCTCAGGACGAATTAATTTAATTCTAAATCTAATGCCTTGAAACCAAAACTCATCATCAATTTGTGGCTCAAATGGTTCAGTTATTATAGTGCCGTCCGACTCTTTGTTGATATAGGGTTTGATTTGTAATTCACAATCACCTGGTTTAAATTCTCCTGATTGTACATTCCTATCATCTATTAATAATAATGTTACTATCGTATCGATGGAATAGTCAGTATAATGCCTTTTATCCATATCTCCTGACAAGTTTCCAGTATTCAATTTCATCCTTCTATAAATGATATTTGTCTTTAATTCTGCCATTTCAAACATAACATCACTTGCTTGTTTCGCATTTAACAAAAGGTTATTATAGACTACCATAGTATCTGATGTCAATGTTATATTCATCTTGGGTTTTCCCCCACACTAATGATTTTAAATAAACATTCCATCGACATAGGATTATTTGCTAATTGATTAGGAGTTGCATTTTGAATAACATACCAATTTCCATTATAGTAAAATTCATCTTTGACTTGTGGTCTAAAAGATGGCAAACCATTCCCTTCTATATCAACTGATATTATAGATGGTAAATAAATATATCCATAAGACTCTACTAAATACCCTTGGTCTGTCATATTTCTTAACTCACCCTCTATTTGTATTTCTGCATATATATTATAGTCATTATAGTTAGCATAGTTTTTATCTCCTGATAAATTATCTTCTCCAAATACATATCTTCTATACACAACTCGTTTTTTAAAAGCAAAATTATTTTGAAGGATATTATAGGAGTTTTTGTATAATTCTAAACTTTTATTATAGACTACCATTGTATCGGAGTTAAGAGTAATAGTGCCAAATTCAGAAGATACTCCAAATTTGGCAACTCCAAATTCTCCTATTCCATATTCTCCTATACCAACCATTTATTATTTAAATTTCATAATAGTTTGTTCCATCGAACCAAAAACCAATCACAGTGACAGGTGTGCTCTCAAAATCTACTATGCCACCAGTTTGGTCAGCAGTTGCACCATTTTCTATTCCTTCTAATTTATTCTTATCGATAACATAGTCATCCACCAACTCATTAAAATCTTCAGCCCAAATAGTAGTAGTATTAGCTTCATCTCTTACTATACCATTCTTATTTGTCTTTGTAGTATTATAACCCATAATACTTTATAGAGAATTATCTTTATAATAGTTATTTAATTATTTCATAACTATTTAGTTGTTGGTCGATTTTTAAGAAGATTTCTTTGTCACTATTTTGTAATCCTACACATTGGTAGATATAGGGTACACTTTCCCCAAAATTCATATAACATCTCCTATAATACAATAATATAGGATTATCTATATCGCAAGTTAAAATAACTTCGCCATTATAGCTTATCTCTTTTGTTTTTATATCAACACTATAATAGTTACTATAATCATCATATAAACAAAATAGTGTCAACTCTCCTATATTATCCAAAACTTCACGAAATAAACTCTCATTTCCGTTTTCATTAAATTGATTAATTTTATATTTATCAAAATGTGCTACCCATTTCATAATAATTAATGGTATAGCTAATTTATAAATATATGTATTTTAAAAGAATTAAACTTCATCCCACGATATAGTAATTGCTTTTCTATTTACCATACCAGCGGATGTATTATTACTAAAAGAAGCTTGTAATACTATAAAATCTGTTGTAGTGCCAGAAACAGTGATAGTTTCTCCTAATACTCCACCCACTTTAACATTAGAAGAAACTGGCTCTGATGTTGGTATAGGTGTTGTTGCCACACTACTTGCATTGTTGGTTGGCATAGTCCAAGATGTTACTCCACCACTATATTTTAATGTTTCGCCTGTTACATAATCTCCACTTGTTTTATATATCTTTATGTTTGATATAGAAGTGAAAACTCCACCAAATAATATTTTAATCCATTTTTCATAAGAACTTGTCCCTGCTACTACTGGATAAAGACTAACATTTAAATTTGCTTGATTTATGCTACCAAAATTTAAATTTGTTGCTACTACTACACTAGAACTTGTAGTATTATATTCATTAACTGTTACTTCTGACATTATTTATTCACCTGTTTATTTATTTTATTTATCATTTATCTACTACCAAAAATTGAATTGGATGGTGGTTGTGTTTCCCACCTCGAAACACTTACAACTTTTCCGATAAA
>RZYO01000025.1 GCA_009930325.1 Spirochaetia bacterium
AGTAATCTAATTGTAACATAAGAGGCTTTATTATTCTATAATTTACTTAACATTTGTTAGCATATTTTATTTATTTTATATTTTATACGGATTCAGGTATTTATATAGATTATTATGAAAGATTGGTAATATTCTCTTTTTTGACATCTTTTTTCCTATTATTACTAATAATTTGATACAAAAAGATTATATATTGTATTAAATAGATAATTTAGTTATTTTATTGAATAATTAATTTTTACATTGCTCAGATATTCTCCAGCAGCTAATTTGGGATTCCCATTCCATTTTAAATAGAATTCAGCAATTTTTTCATTATTATGTGTGCCGGCCTTTAATATATTATTGGTAAAAACAAATATAGCAACTGGCCTAATTTTTGTATTACTAACAGCTTGTTTAGCTTTTACTTTTTTAAATTCACCTGGGTTAATTTTAATTTTAAGCGCCTTATCTGAATTAAGATTACTTGTTGCAACGATATAAAAAGAATCAGTTTTCCCATCCTCTGTTAAAGGGGTTGTTCGTATTTCAAATTTTTTTGTTTTATTTTCTATTTCAGTTGTTTGGTAGTATAATCCATACTTTATGTCAGTAGGGGTTATCGTTGTAATTAATTTTACTTCTTTTTTATTAGCAAATAATGCGTTCATTGACAGTATTATCATTATTATTATATAGAATTTTTTATTCATATTTCATACCCCCTATTTACATTTTTAAATTTGATATTTTCTATTTTTTTACAAAATTGAACTTACCGTATTTATTGATGGTAAAGTCATCAATGCTTTAACAACTTTTTTAAAATCTTCTTCTTTGTCAATTTCGATTGTAAAAGTTCCAATTAGACGTGAGCTATCCATGTCATCGTCATACAATCTTCCACCAATTAAATGACCATGATATTTTCTTATTGCGCCTTCTATTTCACTAAACAAGTCATATGTTCGTTTACTTGTAACTCTAAATTTTCTTGTAGGTTTTGGAGAGTTTGTTTCCCAAGCTACTTCAACACTTCTTTGTTCAATTTCTTTCATGTTTTTTAAATTTGGACAATTTTTTTTGTGAACAATAATTCCTCTTCCTCGACTAATATAGCCAACTATTTCATCTCCTCTTTGAGGGTTACAACAATTTGCTAAGGAAATCATTAAGTTTGTTTCATCCCCGACTCTAAAAGTCAACCTACTTTCATCTGATACATTTCTAATTATTTCTCCTGTATCACTTATTTTTTCTTTTGGTAGGTTAATGTCTGTTTCAATTTTTTTGGGAGTCGCAATAATGTTTTTATCAATTATAATATTATCATTTTTATTGAGCCATGTTCTTATTTTTTTTCTTGCACTTTGAGTTTGTGCAAATCTTAACCAAGAAAGATGAGGATGAGCACTTGGGTTTGTTAAAATTTCAATAACTTGGGTATGTTTCAGTGTTTGATTTAAAGAAATTATTGAGCCATCTGCTTTAGCTCCAGCTGTATGATTTCCTACTTCAGTATGAATTCTATATGCAAAATCTAGGGCTGTAGAATTCTTTGGTAATTCTACAATATGGCCTTGAGGTGTAAATACACAAATAGTATTTTTTAATAGTTCACCTTTTATGTCATCCATAAAGGATTCGTTTTGATCGATCTCATTAGACCATTTTTCTAACGTAGAAAGTATTTTATTAAATTGAGCATCATCCATGCTAATGCTATCTTGGGAACCACTTTCAACTTTATATTTCCAGTGAGAAGCAATACCATATTCTGCTGTCTGATGCATAGCTTTTGTTCTAATTTGAATTTCAAGTAATTTGCCATCAAGAGCCATAACTGTTGTATGAAGACTTTGGTAGTTGTTTGCTTTTGGCATTGCAATATAGTCTTTAAATCTTCCTTCTATTGGTGGCCAAATTCTATGAACAAGTCCTAACAATGTATAACATTCTGTAATTGAATCACATAAAATTCTAACGCCAAGTAAATCAAATATTTCTTCAATGTCCTTTTTGCGTTTTTTCATTTTTAAATAAACAGAATATGCGTGTTTTGCTCTACTTTTTACTAAAATATTCCCAAGACCATCTTCAGCACAAGCATTGTAGATTGTTTTTTCAATCCTTTTTAAATAAGCTGCTTGTTCACCTTTTTTACTTAATAAATATCCTTGAATATAGTCAAAGGTTTCTTTGTTAATTGTTTTTAATGATAAATCTTCTAACTCATCTTTTACCCATGAAATACCTAATCTATCTGCTAAAGGTGCATATATATCTAAGGTTTCGGTTGCAAATTCTTTGGCTCTTTCGGGAGCAAGGAAATGAACTGTTCTCATATTGTGAAGTTTGTCAGCGAGTTTAATAATTATTACACGAGCATCTTTGCTCATTGCAAAGAACATTTTTCTAATTGTTTCTGCTTCTTGAACAGATTTATTGTCGGTTTTTAAAACCTCTATTTTTGTAACCCCATCGACTAAGTCAGCAACAGTTAGTCCAAATCTTTGTTTTAGTTCTTCATATTTTGCTGTTGTATCCTCAAGCGTATCATGAAGTAATCCTGCACAGATAGTATCTCCATCCATATCGAGTTGAATAAGAATTTCTGCAACAGCTAGAGGATGAATAATGTAGGGTTCTCCACTTTTTCTTTTTTGTCCTGTATGTTTTTGAAAAGAAAAATTAACCGCATCTTCAATTTTTTCTTGTTGAATTTGTGGGTATTTTTTAATTTTCATTAAGAATCTTTGAATTAATCTATCGCTCATATATCCCCTTAACAACTCTATCGTTATTTGCAAGATCTTTTATTATTGAAACATTCTTAAACGAGTTTGCTTCTAATAATTCTTTTACTTTACTACATTGCCTACTATCACACTCGAAAAAAATAGCACTATGGTAACCTTTAAGATGTTTTTTAGCATCAAATACTATAGATCTTATTATATCTAAGCCATCGTTTCCAAATCCTTCAAGAGCAAGAATGGGTTCTTTTTTAACTTCATTACTTACTTCCTCACACCATTGCTTTGTTAAGTATGGTGGATTAGAAACAATTATATCATATTTTTTGCATTTTTCTAAAAGATTGCTTTCAATAATATTTATATTTGATTTTGAAAGATTTTTTGAATTTATTTTAGCTACTTCAAGAGCTTCTTTGCTTATGTCGCTTAAAGTAATTGATTTAGAAGTGATTTCATTATCAAGAGTTATTCCTATACAGCCAGAGCCTGTGCATAAATCTAAAATTTCTGGTTCAAAATCTAAAGTTTTTGAATATTTTATTACTTCTTCAATTAATGTTTCTGTGTCAGCTCTTGGAATTAGAGTATCTTTTGTTACTTTAAAAGGGCGTCCATAAAATTCTTTTTCTTCAGTAATATATGCGACAGGTTCATAATTTAATCTTCTATTAATTAATTCATTAAATTTGTTTTCAGTTTCTTCATCAATTAATAAGGAATCCTGAGTAATTTGTTGGACCTTAGATAAATTAGTTACTTTTGTAAATATAACGGACGCATCTAAAGAAGGAGTATCTGTGATACTCCTTAATTTATTAGTTGCTTCAAAAAGAATTTGTTTAACCGTATTTTTCATAAAATATTAAGCATCCTGCATTGCTTGTTCACCTGCAGCTATTTTTAAAGCTTCAACTACTTCGTCTAATTCACCACTTAAAATTATTTCAAGTTTGTAAAGTGTTAAATTTAATCTGTGATCTGTTAATCTGTTTTGAGGGAAATTGTATGTTCTTATTCTTTCAGATCTATCTCCACTACCAACTTGACTTTTTCTAGCTTCAGATCTTTCTTTTTGTTTTTTTTCTTCTTCTAAATCATAAAGTCTTGAACGTAAAACTCTTAAAGCTTTATTCTTGTTTTTTAATTGAGATTTTTCATCTTGACATATTACAACTAATCCAGTTGGGAGGTGAGTTAATCTTACAGCACTATCTGTTGTATTAACACATTGTCCACCAGGTCCCCCTGCTCTCATAACATCAATTTTTAAATCTTCTTGTTTGATTTCAATATCTGTTTCTTCAGCTTCAGGTAATACCGCTACTGTAACAGCTGAGGTATGTACTCTTCCACCACTTTCAGTTTCAGGAACACGTTGAACACGATGAACGCCACTTTCCCATCTTAATGATCCATATACATCTTTTCCACTTATTGAAAAAACTATTTCTTTATAACCACCAAGTCCTGTTTCGTTGGAACTCATTATATCAATTTTCCAACCAACTTTTTCAGCATAATGTGAATACATTTTGAATAAATCAGCACTAAATAATGCAGCTTCATCTCCACCTGTTCCAGCTCTAATTTCCATAATGATATTTTTACCTGCCAATGGGTCTGGTGGTATTAATAACATTTTACACTGTTTACTTGATTCAAGAGCTGCTTCTTTAAGTTCAGATAATTCTTCTTTTGCCATAGCAAGCATTTCAGGATCATCTTCTTCTTTTAGCATTTCCTCTGCATCTTTTATTTGCTGTTTAAGATTATTTAGATTTTGCATTTCTTCAACAATTGGTGCAACATGAGCTCTATCTACCATTAATTTTTTATAAAGGTTCATATCACTCATTGTATCTGGATTGCTTAATTTATTATCTATTTCTTGTAATTGTTTTTCATATTCCGGTAATTTTTCTAACATTTATTTATTGTCTCCGTTGAATTTATTAGTTAATATAATTTATTTTATTCATTTTGAATAGTATTTAGTACATAAAGAATTATCATAACTTATAATAGAATAAGTTTGATATTATTTTAAATAAATTATAGCTATAAATGTTTATCTGGAGTGTATCTTACAACTAAATGAATTATTGCAGGGACATTAGAATCGCAACTAATAGTATGCTCTATATCGCAGTGATACATAAGAAAATCTCCTTTTTTCATCATGCATTCATTTTCGCCAGCTTTAACTTTGACATTTCCTTTAATTACTGTTAAAAATTCTTGAGTTCCTGCAAAATGTGGTTCACTTGGAAGTTTTGTATGTGGTTCAAAACTAATTAAATACATTTCTAAATCTTCAACCATATTCAATGGAGATAGAATCCTAATAGTAACACCATGTTCAGTTGTTTCAATAACATGACCTGAGCCTGAAGTTGGATTTTTTATAAAGTCTCTTTTTGGTTGAGGATTAACATCTAGAATATCGTGTATATCAATATTTAACCCTCTTGCAATTTTCCAAACTGTAGCTATTGTTGGATTTACTTTATCGCTTTCAATTTGGCTAAGCATTGCTTTAGAAACTCCACTTCTTTCGCTTAAAATATTTAATGTTAAATGTTTAGATTGTCTAAACTTTTGAATGTTTTTACCAATTGGTGGGGGTGTTTCCATTTATTATTCCTCTAATAATTCATTAAATAAGCTTTTTTTTAATTCATTACCATATTTTTGTAATGATAGTAATATTTCTTGATCTCTTTTTTCAAGGTCTGGGGAATCTAGTTTCTCTTCAATCTTTCTATTATAGAAATCAAGGTTAACCATTATATTACCAGGAGGGCTTACTATTCTATGAGAACAAAAGGATTTCCATTTGTCTTTTTCCTCTTTACTTTGATATTCTAAATAGTTTCTTAAAATATGTCTATAAACTAATTCTTTTGCTCTTGGATCATCATATGATAAAGTATTATTAATTAAAAGTTTTTCTTTTTCTATAGCATTATGAATAATATTAAATCTTTTGTTATCTTCATCTCTGAAAAAACCATTATATATTTGGAAATCTATATCATCAATTTGTTTGATTTCTTGATTATTCATTGCTTTTCTTAATTTTAGTATTAACTCAGGGTTGTTTTTTAAGGTTTGAGCTCTTGAGAGAACTTGTTGTTTATCAATATTTAATTTCTTTTCTAATGTAGGCGTTAAAACGGATAAGGGGCTAATGAAAGGGCATTTATTATAAGCAATATGGATTAATCCATGTGTGTATAAGATATTTTCTACATCAGCTTCTAGTAAAGGAGTTATATCTTCTTTTAAATTGAAACAAAGGACATTATTTGAATTTTGTAAATCAAAAGTAATTGGTATTACTAAGGATGTACAACCATTTTTGGAAGTATAAGAGGGGTGAGTATGTAATATAGGTTCGCCAAAAGGTGCTTTTAGAATATTTTTTACTAATTGCTTTTTCCTATGTTCAAAGCTCCATTTATATAGTAATGGTTGTTTTTCTTTAATTAACTTTGCAATTTCTATTGTTGCCCTAACATCGACAAGGGCATCATGTGCTCCTGTTTGTTCTATGTTATTAGCAGCGGTTAAGTCTGTTAGTTTAAATGTTGGATTACCATTTTCTTTTTTTGTTGGCCAATTAATGCCTTCTGGTCTTAAATCATATGCAGCTCTTACTAAATTTATAATATCCCATCTAGAGCAGCCATTTTTGTATTCTCTTTCATATGGGTCAAAGAGATTTCTATATAAGGCATTTCTAATAAATTCATCATCAAAATTAATAGAATTATATCCTGCCACTACCGTATTCGTAATTGAAAATTCATCTTTAATTTTTTTAATAAAATCTATTTCTTTAAGACCTTTTTGATTAACTTGATAGGGCGTAATTCCTGTTACTAAACAAGCTAAGGGATCAGGTAAATAATCTTGTGATAATTTACAATATAATATGATCTCTTTATCTATGGGATTTAGTTCTAAATCAGTTCTGATTGCTGCAAATTGGGCTATTCTGTCATAATGGCTATCTAATCCAAAGGTTTCTAAGTCATACCATAATATTGAAGGTTTTTCTTTTTTATTATTCATGGTATAATATTATCATATTTTCACATTGTGAAAAAGCTTATTTGTAATTGTGAGGTGTAAATGAAGAGATTTTTATTAATAATATTTTTTGTTTTATTAATGCACCCTTTTTTTGCATCCAGTGTCAGTGAAGGTGATGTATCTAATGCATTTGTTGCCATAACAGATCTTGGGTATGTTTCTGCATCAAATTTTATATCTCTGCAAAGAGAAAATTATGAATCCATTGCTATACGGATATCACAAGATAATTTGCTTCCTGAAGCTATTTTATTTAGTGATGCCGACTTGTCTACTTATATTTCTTATTTTAATAAGGAACCGAGTAGTAATTTTTTAGCTTCATTCCTGCCTTCAATAAATCCAATCGTTTTAGAAAGATTAGAGTTGAATGATTGGAAAAAAGGGGAAGCTATTGTTACAGGTGCTGCAGCTTTGGTTTTTCCAGATAATTTAACTATGCAGAAATTAATTTCTGATGGAAGTATGGGGATTTTTCCTCGTGTAGGAGTTAGTTTCAATTTTAGTGTTTATGGATCGCTTTTTAAAGAGGCTGTTAATATAAAAGGGATTTTGTTAGTTTCTTCTGATTCCTATGGTGTCCCACAAATTACTCCTATAAGATTGAACATTAATAATCAAGACTATGATTTATCATTTTTTGAGAGAGCTCCCCTATTACTTACTATGAAGAATGATATTTAAGGAATAATTTATGAAGAAGCTAATGCAATTAGTTTTAATGTTGATATTCATTTATCCATTATTTGCTACTACATTAAGCGAGAATGAAATAAAATATGCAATTAATACTGTAACTGATGCTTCTTTTGTGGCATCTAATTATTTTATATCTTCAATAAAACCTGAAAATCCTTCCTTAATATTACGAATACCTAAAAAAAGTGGAATAAGTGATGCTATTGTTTTTGATAATTGTGATATGAGTTCCCTTCTTCCTTATTTCCCTTCTGTTGAATTAGACTCTCATAATATGATTCAAAATCTTAAAGAGCCTATATCCCCTTATGTAAGAGATTCTCTATTAGAACACGATTGGAAAGAAAATGAATCTGTAATTGTTGGTGCAATAGCTATTGCTTTTAAAGATGATTATTCAATTTCCCAGATAGTGTCTAATTTAATTGATGGTATTTATCCTAGAATGGGGCTAGTTACTGATATTACTATTTTTGGATCGCTTTATTCCGAGAAAATAAATATTAAAGGGGTTTTTATTTTAGAAGAAAAACATGATTCTTTAGAGATTGTTCCTCTCCAAATAACTTTAAATGGAGAAGATTTTGATGTTTATTCTCTATAAGATTATTCAATTCAATATAGTAAAATGATACTTGTTATTTAATT
The DNA here is from genome assembly GCA_009930325.1 of Spirochaetia bacterium. Lineage (GTDB taxonomy): Bacteria > Spirochaetota > Spirochaetia > Sphaerochaetales > Sphaerochaetaceae > Pleomorphochaeta. The sequence goes on from RZYO01000025.1 coordinate 8,187, forward strand.
TTTGGGATATTTTCACTTGTCTTTATTATACTGTAGAAAAAAAATAGATAATATTTTATTATTATTTAAAACACAAAACTCTCGGAGGCTTTTAATTGAAAACTGAAGTGAAAGATTTTCTAATAAAATGGGGTTTAGATTCGGATTCTATTTCATTAGATGATATGGTAAATAATTTTTTAAGTGAAATGGATAAAGGCTTAGAAAAAGAAAATGGTAGTTCACTACCTATGATTCCAACTTATATTGGAGAAGGTTCTCCAATAGTTCCAGGCCAAAATGTAATTGTTATTGATGCAGGTGGAACAAATTTAAGAACATGTTTGGTTACCTTTGATGATAATTTAAAACCTGTAATTTCAGAATTTAAAAAAGTATCAATGCCTGGAATTGATAGAGAAGTAAGTGCAAAAGAATTTTTTTCTGTATTCGCAAATCAAGTAGAACATATTATCGATAAAAGCGATAGTATTGGTTTTTGCTTTAGCTATGCTGCAAAAATTACAGAAGATAATGATGGAATTCCATTGGTATTTTCTAAAGAAATTAAGGCCCCTGAAGTTATTGGTAGAAAAGTTGGCTTATCTTTATTAGAAGAATTAGAATCTCGCGGTTATTCTGTAAAAAATAAAAGAATAGCTGTTGTTAATGATACAGTAACAACTTTACTTGCTGGCAGAGCTCAAGGTAATCTAAATTATGATGGGTATGTTGGCTTTATTTTAGGAACTGGCACTAATACTGCATATTTAGAAGATACTAATAAAATAAAAAAACTAAAGCATTCGAATTTGGACCATATGGTTATTAATGTTGAATCTGGAAGTTATGCCTTTTCAAATGGAAAAATTGATGATTTATTCTTATCAACAACTAAAGATCCTAGTACTTACCATTTTGAAAAAAAGATAAGTGGGGCTTATCTTGGACCAATGAGCACATTAGTAATTAATAAAGCAATCGAAGAAGGTGTTTTGTCAGATAATTTTAAGAAGGCTTTCGAAAAATTTGGATCTGTAAATACTACTGAGATGAGTCATTATTTAGAAATGCCTCATAATCAAGATTATAAATTAGTTGAATGTGTTGCAAATAGTAGTAATGATGCTGAAAATCTATGGTACATTTTAGAAGCTATTATAAAAAGAGCAAGTAAAATGACTGCTGCAAATTTAGCTTCTGCTGTATTGAAGACAGAATATGGTAAAAATCCAATTCATCCTTTATGTATTAATGCTGATGGTACTACTTTTTATAAAACTAAATATTTAGAGCAATATACCAAGTATTATTTGTTACAATATCTTCAAGAGAAACATAATCGTTATGTTGATTTTGTTAGAATTGAAAATTCACCTGTAATTGGGGCAGCCATTGCTGCTTTAGGATTGAATTAGTTTTTCAAAATATAAAAATACGAAAATAAAGGGATTTGATTATATTCAAGTCCCTTTTTCTATTTAAAAGTACAAATTATTGTACAGATTTCCCATCTTTTTAAATTTTCTATCAAAAAATTCACTTATTTGAAGAAACTAACCTATAAAGGGTATTTTTTTATGAAAAACGAATTTTAGCTAATTTAAATACTATATAAATGTTAACTATATAAAATATAAGTTGTTTCATTATTTTTATTTTATTATACCTAAATAGGAATAATATTTTAAAAAATAAAAAAAAAGTACAAAAAAAACTTCCATATCTTAAAATATGGAAGTAAAGTTAATGATTATAAATCTGCTTTTTTCAGTAAACTTGTATGAAGATCTAAAAGCATATTATACAGTTTCTCATTATTGTTTTTTACATCTACTAGCACTCTAAATACTGCTTCTGTCCCTGAGCCTCTCATCCAAATAAAAGCTAAATTATTATTTTCTTTATCTTTGAAAACTACTTTATAGCCACCTCTATATGGATATGTTCTATTTTCTTCTCCAATTCCTTTGATACAATTTTTTCCTTCCATTTGATAAATTTCATAACTATTTATTGAATAATTTCTTTCTAGAATAAGTTTGTTATCATTGAAATAGTCAACAAAAAGTTTTTCATAATTATTTTTAAGTGTACCATGATCACTGGTTATACTTAATTTAGCTTGAGGAGAAAATGCGTCAGTAGTTATATATTTGGGTAGACTGTTGATTAAATTTTCTATTGATAATTCATCATTTTCATATCCAATTCTTGTTCTATAAAAATCAAAAATAGATTTGTCACATAAGATATTAATAAGGCTTAGTAAAGTATTAAGAGGATCTCTCACTTTTGCTGGATATGTAATATTCCCTCCATTAGAGCCTTCTCCTAATATTCTTACTATATAGCCTTGATCACGTAAATCTTGTGCTTTTTCAACTACATTTGCTTCCCCGACCTCAGCTCTATAAACTTCAACATCTAATGCTTTACAAATATCATCTATTCTCATTGAGGTTGGACCATTTACACTTATAGCCATTTTTTTATTTGGATTATTTTTTCTTATTGAACTTAACTCTGCCATTACTACTAAAGCAAAAACTTCTTGAGCTTTTAGAATTTCAGCTTTTTTTGTACTTTGTTTAATATATACTAAATTACCCCTATCTCCGTCATTGTCAGGGACATATCCTACAACAAAGTCTTTATCTTCTTTGTATTTGTTTTCAAGGATTGCTCTACACATTTCAAGATTTTCACCTTCGGGGACTATAGGATGAACTACTTCTCTTGGTTTATCATTAACTGTTAAGACTTTAACTCCCAATTCATTGAAAAATGTTTTATCAATAGTAAGAGTTCTTGCACTGCCATTTAATTCAGCAACAACACCTATTGGTCTTTTTAAAATTTTATTTTTTAATTTTAGTAAATAAGGTTCTATTTCCTGATAATTACTTGATGTAATTAAAGCAAAATCTCTATAGTTTTTTAAACTATATTCTTTATTTTGTTCTATTTCTATTAAAGACTTTTCGAGGAGTTTAGTATCTAATGAACTGACAAGCTCTTTAACAAATTTCATTGAATTTTCATTACTTATGAATTCTATAAAGTAATTTGCAAGTGTTTGTGATTCTTCTTTAGTATATACCCCGCCATTTTTACCAAATTTAATCCCATTATGGCCGATAGGGTTGTGGGAAGCCGAAATATATAAGAATGCATCTATAGCTTTATCTTGTGAAGATAAGGCCATAATTTCAGGAGCGCTTGCAATATATAAATTCATTACAGTGATATTTAGTGATAAAAGAACTCTATTAATTACATCAAGTATCTCTACTCCTGTAGGTCTAGCATCTATCGCAATTACTACTTTTTTTGATGTTGTTTTTTTAACAAATAAGTTATTATTTATATCTAAATCATCAACGCACCCTAAATGCTTTGCAAGAGCTAAAGCTATTAAGGCAGAAAAATATTTATCGTTATTGCTTATATGTTGAGTATTATCTTCTTCATTTTTACTTATAGCAAAAATTTTTCTCCAGCCTGAGGCCGAAAGAATAAAGGTTTTTAAATCTTCTTGCATTTCTTTCAAATTTGGGATATTTGAACTTAGGGGATTTATTGAAGAGTCCGCAATATATAAACCACTTCTTTTATCATTAAATATCATAAAAACTCCTAATACTAACTGTTTATGTTTCAGTTAACTAATAATTTGAATTATCATCCATTGATTAGATGATATTATTTAATATCTAAAGTAATTTTATTGATAGTTAATCTTTATAATTTTTTGAAAGTCATTGTATAAAGATTAAGTCAATTTAATAAGTCTTAAAACAATTAAAAAATAACTCAAATGACAAAGCTATACAATAGTATATGTTATATATGAAAACAATAATGTTTTTTTGTACAAATTTTTTTATATAATTACTTGTCGTGTTACTATTACTCTGTTAATCTATTTTTATGAATAAAAATTGTATTGCTATCCATGATCTTTGTTGCTATGCAAAGAGTTCCTTAACTGTAGTTATACCTATATTAGAGAGTATTGGAGTAGAAGTATTGCCTTTACCTACAGCACTTCTTTCCTCACAAACTGATGGTTTTAATGATATTTATATAAAAAGTTTAACAAATGAGCTCGAGAACATATTAAATGTTTGGGAAAAAGAAAAAATAAAATGTGACAGTATATACAGTGGGTTTTTAGCAAGTGCAGAGCAAGTAAAAATTGTTGAAAGAGTGATTAATTCTCATAAAAAAGAAAACCCTTTGATAGTTATTGATCCTGTATTAGGCGATAATTTACATCCTTATTCTCCAATTGATGAAAAGTTAATTAATGAAATGAAATATTTAATTTCTTTAGCAGATGTGATTTGTCCTAATGCAACAGAAGCTGCATTATTGTTATCTGAGAAACCAAAAAAATATTATAATGAAGAAGAAATAGAATCTTTATTAAAAAGATTAGTTTTAATGGGATCAAAAAAAGTAGTAATTACTAGTCTTTTAGAAGAAAATTCAGACACTGTAGCTACAGTATGTATATCTAATGGTAAAATACATTATCATTATAATAAAAAAATAGATATTTCTTATCCTGGAACTGGAGATTTATTTGCAAGTGCATTAATAGGATTAATGTTAAAAGGTTATAGTTTTGAAAAATCTTGTGATATTTGCTCGACATTATGTTCAAAGGCATTAGTTAATACAAAAGAACAAGGGTATAAAAGAAGACATGGCATTTCTACTTCTTCAATTATACCTTATATTGAGACTTTTAATTAATATCGTTGCTTCCGAGTGAAAAATCACCTACAATTTTAATTACGTTTTGATCTCTTTTTACTTCAAGTTTTCTCTCAGGTAGATAGGTGCTAATAATAGAATTTAGATATTCAATAGCTTCATCCTCAATCATCTTAACTTCTTCTTTTTTTACCCAAGAAAGAGTTCTAATATCTATATCTATTAAAAAACCTCTTCCAAGAGTACTCCCATAGCCATTTGTAAATTGAGTTCCTGTAGAAAAAAGTCCATCATAGTTGGCGCTAGCTGTCTTTCCTCTTTTCATCCTATTCGGATGTAGAGGGAATAAAGATCCATACATATCTTCTAAATGGTTGTCTAAATCAATACACATTTTATGTAATTTATCTTCTAGTGCTATTTGCTTTGGATGCATATTATTTTAAATCCTCATCATTAAAACCATATTTCTCTAATACTTCTAAATATTTCTCATTTTTAGGCTTTATAGTTTCAGTATTCTCATTTAATAAACTTGATAATTCTTCACTGTTAAGAGAAAGAGAAGAATCTGATTGTTTTTTTGAAAAAAATAATTTTTTCTTTGATTGTTTAATATTTTCAATTTCTTTCTCATCTTCTTTATCTTCAATTTTATTATTTTCAGTAATGCTTATATCATTAATTTCTAGTTTTAAATTTTCATTAATATCTAATTTGTTAATATCTATAACATGACTAAAATCTTTTCTTTCAATCATTTTATTGATAAACTTTATAAGTTTATCTTCTTCTTCTCGATATAATTGTTCAGCACTATCTATCAATGTATTAATAGCATAAGTTGATGTATCATCTAATTTAAAAGAATCACCCTTTAAAGAATAATGTATTCTAGTATAATCTACATCACTAATATTTTGAGCAACATATGAAGCTAATTGCATTTGGCTTGTTGATGCTATTTTTTGTATTGGAGCCCCTTTTGAAGGATCAATCCAACCCATTACGCCTCCGCTAATATCTATTTCTTGCATTGAGTATTCTGCACTTGCTGTAGATATTGAAAGTATATGGAATTTTTTACAATTTGGATATAATTGTCTTGCGTCACAATATGCCATAAGAACCGGGTTGTTAGCAATAATGCCTCCATCAATTAAATATCTTCTTTTATTTGTATTTCTATCAAAAATTGTTGCAGGAGGAAAATACGTTGGTGCAGCGCTAGTTGCTCTTGCTGCTTCTCTTACATAAAAATCATTCTTATCCCAACTTCTAAAGGAAAAAGGTTTTCCTTCAGCGGCATCATAGGATACTACCATTGTGGGGACTAAACATTGATTCATTTTAGAATTCTGAAATGTTTTATAAAGAAAATTTTCTATATGTTTGGGCTCATATTTATCTTTTAATAATTGTCCAAAAAATCTAGATTCAGAATGAAAAATAGATTTTCCATCTATTTTATAAAAATCTAATAAAGATGAACAATCTGTTCCTCTAGTAATTAATGTTGGAGCATTAGCTTTTTTCCTTTTTTTCCCTTTTAATTTATCTATGAAAGATAAAATTTCTTCTTCATAAGTAACAAGAGTATCTTCTCCTTCTTCCTTTTTTAAATTCGAAATCAAAGGAGATGTTGATAAACCTAATGCTATTAAACCACCAGTTGAAGTGCCACAAATTAAATCAAAATAAGAATAAAAAGGTTTGTCTTCCTCAAATTCTTTTAGTTTAATTGCTAATTTTGAAATAATTGTAGCAGGAATGATACCTCTCATTCCTCCTCCATCAATGCACAATATATATCTTTCTTCAATTTCATTATTTTTATTTTTTTTGCTAGGTAAAATCATTTTTCTCCTGCCCTATAAATACTATTATATATGATAATCATTTTTTGTTAAATCGACAGTATCTTAAGAGATTTTAATGTTTTTTTTAAAATCATTATATATAATAAATAGAAATATTATTATATATAATAAATAATAATAAAGAAAAGAGTATAATTTATGAATATTTATGATTACTATGGAAATTGTCATTTATGCCCAAATCATTGTGGTGTAGATAGATTAAATAATGAATTAGGTATATGTAATGAAAGTGATGTTGTTAGAGTTGCTTTTAGTGGCCTTCATAGAGGAGAGGAACCCCCTGTAACTGGTGAAAATGGATCAGGTATGATTTTTTTCTCAGGATGTCCTCTTCATTGTCAATTTTGTCAAAATTATCAAATTAGTGGTGGTCTAAATACTAGAGACGGAAATGTAGGAATAAAGGTATCAATTGAAGAATTGGCTAAAATGATGCTTGAACTACAAAAAATTGGAGCAAATAATATTAATTTAGTTACTCCAACCCATTTTATTCCTTCAATTGTTTTAGCCTTAGAACTCGCTAGAGATAAAGGCTTAACTTTACCTATTGTTTATAATACTAGTGGATATGAGGAGATTGAAGCTTTAAAATTAATTGATCCATATATAGATTTATATCTTATTGATTTAAAAACTTTAGATGAGATTGTTTCAAAAAAGTTTTGTGGGAAAAAACAATATGCAAAAGAAATTACTAAGGTCTTTGATTTTTTATTAGAAAGACATCCAAAATATGAAGAGAAAGGTGAATTTGTAACACCTAAAGGATTGTTAGTAAGACATTTGGTTTTTCCTAATGAAATAAAAGCTTCATTAAAAGTTTTACAATATTTTGCAGATAATTTAAAAGATAAATGTTTTTTGTCATTGATGGTTCAATTTATAGACCCTAAAAATCAAAAAACTTTTGAAAAAATCAAAGAAGAAGAATACAACCTTTTATTAGATTTCCTTGAAGTACTTGATATAGAAAATGGATTTGTTCAAGAATTGAGTGATAATATAGATTGGATTCCTAATTTTAAATTAGATAAACCTTTTCCTGATGAATTTTGTGATCCTTTAGATTATTATATTAAATTAAAGAGAGAAAGAGAGAATTATGAATTATAATATACGAAAAGCAACTCAATCTGATGTAATTGGATGCAGGTTATTAGCTGATTATGCAAATGAGTTAATGTTAAAGAGAAATAATCCACAATGGTCATGTGGGTATCCAGAAATTGAAATATTGTACGATGATGTAAAAAAAGAACAGCTTTATGTCGCTTATGAAGAAAATGAATTAATAGGGATGGTAGTAATTCAAAAGTCAAAAGATAAAATATATGAGAAATATGATTTTTGGAGTGAAGGCCCTTATTTGTCAGTTCATAGAATTGTTTCTAAAAGATCTGGTCTTGGTAAGTATTTTATAAATATGGCAATTGATATGGCAAAAGAAATAGGTGCCAATGTTAGACTTGACACCCATATAAAGAATATTCATATGCAAGAATTAGTTAAGAGCTTAGGTTTTGTTGAGGTCGGTGAAACAGAACAAGGTTATATTGATAACACTCTTGCAATAACATATGAATTAGTACTTTAGTTAAATAGCTTAGCCTATTGTTGTACCATAGAAAGATTCTCCTCTTAATATTTTAAGAGTATTTTCTATATTTCTACCATCAGCACAAATAACTTTCATGTTCTCTTTTTGTGCACCTTTACTAGCAATTGGATCGAAAGGACAGTTTTTACCGGGAACCCATTCATCACCAACCATTTTTCTAAAATCTGTCCAACTAATATTATCAATTGGAGTAGCTGTTGGGTCTAATTTTGGGTCGGCTGTATATACTTTTGCAATATTTGATAAATTTACAATAAGTTTTCCACCAAATCTTTGAGATAGAAATACTGCATCAGTATCTGTTGAAAACCCAGGTTTCCATCCTGCAGCTATTAATACTTGATTAGTGAATTTGATATCTGCACTCGGATTTGTAACAACTTCATCAGAACATAAATCATTAAAAATAGAATAAACTAATTGTGCATTAAGATGCGTAGCTTTTATTCCTATCCAGTCTTGAATATTGTTGTCTTTATTACTAGCTATTTCTCTGTAAGCATTTTGATATACTCTAGCAGGGGCTCCACCACCACAAACCAAAATTAGTTTGTTTTCTTTGTCTTCTTTTAAATATTCTCTTATTGCTTTATCAAAACTTTTTAGAAACTCAATATCTACTTTATCAGGGGCAATTATTGATCCACCTAATGATAATACAGCTAAATTACTCATTTACTCTATCTCCTTAAGACTCATTTTATCATCCTCTCCTTTTATAAACAACAATCATAAAAAATAAAAGGGCAAAGTATTAAAAAAAGTAGTAGTAATAATAAAAATATATGTTAACTAAATCACTTTGGTTAAAAAAAGGAAGTTCAAATGAGTAATTTTGATGATTTAAATGCAATTATTGTTGAAGGGAGATTAACAAAAGATCCTATAATAAAGGATTTTGGAAATAATAGTTGTGTGAGTACGTTAACTATTGCAGTTAACTCTTCTTACAAGGGTAAAGATTCATCTTTTGTACAAGAGGTTGGTTTTTTTGATATTGAAGTATGGAATAATGCAGCAAAAGCTTGTAATCAATATTTGACTAAAGGTTGTAAAATAAGAGTAAAAGGCACTTTAAAACAGAATAGATGGGAATCTAATGAAGGGCTTAAAAAGTCAAAAGTGTTTATAAAAGCTGATAATGTTGAATTTAAAAGTGAAAAAAAGAAATCAACCTCAGATAATGATGAAATAGAAGGTGATGAAATTGAGGCAACTTTAAATATTAATTCAATACCTACATTTTAATATATTTATAGTGATGCATCTTAAAATGATAAGGTGCATCATTATTGACAAAACTAATTATATTGATAATCTAATTCTATGTTTAAAAAATCAAATATATTATTTTTATCAATAATTTTTATATTATTAACAAGTTGTAAAAGTGAAGTTAAATTACAAACTCAAACACAGATTGCATTGGGTACTGTTTGTTCAATAAAACTTGAGGAAAATGTAGATTCTGATATATATAAAAAATGTTTTTCTATTTTAAATGATGTAGAAAAAGAAATAAGCAGAACAAATGAAAATAGCTATATTAGTATATTAAATAGAGAAAAAGAGGTCGTTGTTAATCAAGATATTTTTGATTTATTTGAATTAGGAATAACTCTTGCAAAACAGAGCAATGGCAAATTTAATATTGCAATGGGAAGTGTAGTAAGTTTATGGGATATTGGAGGGACTAATCCAAGGATCCCATCAAATGATGAATTAAATAGCGTTAATATTGATTATAATCAAATTCAATTGGACAGAAAAACTTTATCAATAAAGATTCCCTCTGATATGCAAATTGATTTAGGTGCTCTCGGTAAAGGTTATGCAGCTGATAAATTAAGAAATTTTCTAGTATCTAAATCAATTGATAAAGCAATAATAAATTTGGGTGGAAATGTTTTAGTTATTGGTAGAAAAGACATAGATAATTTATGGACAATTGGTTTGCAAGATCCTCTCGATACAAGTAAAATCTTTGCAGCTTTAGAAGTTGAATCTTCTTCAATTGTAACTTCAGGGACTTATGAAAGATTTTTTTATCAAGATGGAGTTAAGTATCATCATATTTTAGACCCAGATACATTATATCCTTGTAAAAGTGATATAATTAGTTCATCAATAATTGGGAAAGACTCTTTGATTTGTGATTGTTTATCAACAACTTGTTTTCTTCTTGGAAGCGAACAAGCTCTTGAGTTTATGAAGAACTATAAAGACTATAGTGCTTTCTTTTTATTAGAAGATAATTCTATTTTACATAGTGATAATTTTAATTATGAGTATAAAATAATTGAAAATTATTGATTATAAATGTTGATATTATTTTTTGATCCAAAGGAATCTCCACTAGTGACAGTGATATAAAAATCTTCATATGTATTAGTATCTTGAAAATAAGAGTTATCTTTAAGAAGTCTATTTATTGTTCTTGTTGATGTTTCATTTGTGCTATCAACAGCTCCTAAAGCTAAAGGGAAAGTGTTTTCCCACATTCCAATACTTACTAAAGTTTTTGCAATAGAAAGCGTTTTTTCATTTGCAAAGCCTTCACTATTATCACTAATTTTATTTGAATAAACTAAACAATCAATTACATTAGAATTGTAACTAGGGTTATCTAAAACTAAAATACATCCATTATTTGAACTTAACCCTTTTTTGTTTTCACTTATAAAACAATCTTCTTCTTCTTCCTTAAATGAAATTACTATATATTCCCCTTCATTTACATAAATATCTGGAAGTACACATCTATCTTCAAAATTATCATTAAATCCATCAGAGACTACAATGGAGGCTAAGGAGCCACTTTTAGTTACAATAAGTTCAACTTTGTCGCAATTTTTTGCTGTTCCTTTTGTGGATACTTCACTTATTAATACATTTGCTCTGTTATTATTTTTTGTATAAACAAAGGATTCAATATATGTAGAATTTCTATTTAAATCTTCTACTTTTATTTTAATTAAATATTTAATACCACATTCTAATGGATCTTTTAAAAAATAAGTAACTGTATTTGATTTTACACTATAATTAGAAACATCTACTCCATCAAAATTTAATTTAATTTTATCTCTAGAGTTAAGAGTTTCATTGAATATTATTTTAACGCAATACGGTGAGGGACTTTCTATATACTCTAGTTTTGGAGGTATGCTATCAATAGCCATAATTAGATCAAAACTTTTTAATATTCTTGATTCACATGAAGCACCCATACAAATAATAATTATTATTAAATATAATATTTTCATTTTTTTCATATATTATGGTATTAATATTTATTATATATTGCTTGAAAAAAGAAAAATCTTTAAACTTATAAAAAAAATATAAGGATTAATTATGGCAAAGTTATGGCAAAAAGAATATTCATTGGATTCTTTAATGGAAGATTTCACTGTTTCTAATGATTATTTATTAGATCAAGACTTAGTAATAAGTGATACTCTTGCATCAATCGCACACGCAAGAGGTTTAAATAAAATAAATATATTGAGTGATGATGAATTAAAAACTTTAGAAAAAGGTTTAGAAGAAATTATTGAATTAAAAGAAAAAAATAATTTTGTTATTACTAAAGATAATGAAGATTGTCATACAGCAATAGAAAGTTATTTAACAAACAATTATGGAGATGTTGGTAAAAAAATTCATACTGGAAGAAGTCGAAATGATCAAGTTCAAACAGCTTTGAGACTTTGGATGAGAGAGTTTGCTTTAAAACTATCAACTGAAACTGTAAAACTTTCAAAGGAACTTTTAAAGTTTGCAGAAAAATATCAAGATATTCCAATGCCAGGAAGAACTCATATGCAAATTGCAATGCCTTCATCTGTTGGGCTATGGATTTCTTCTTTTGCTGAAGAATTTATAGATGAAGCTGAGAGAGTCAATGATTTTATTAAAATATTAGACCAATCTCCATTGGGCTCAGCGGCTTCTTATGGTGTGCCTTTAGATTTAGATAGAGCATTTTGTGCAAAACAAATGGGTTTTTCAAAAGTACAGAAAAATGTATTATATTCAAATAATTCAAGAGGAAAATTTGAGGCAATGCTCTTAGATCTTTGTGATTATATTGCTTTAACATGTAGTAAATTAGCTCAAGATTTAATTTTATTTACATTGCCAGAGTTTGGTTATTTTTCTCTTCCAAAAGAATTATGCACAGGTAGTTCTATAATGCCTCAAAAGAAAAATCCCGATGGTCTAGAATTAGCAAGAAGTAGATCTTCTGTTGTTAGTAGTTCTTCTTTTAGAGTAAAATCTATTATTAGATCACTTCCTTCGGGTTATAATAGAGATTTTCAAGATACAAAAGAACCTTTATTAGTTGGGGCAAAAGCAACATGGTCTTTAGTTGCAATTATGTCAAGAATGATTGAGAAAGTTGAAGTTAATGAAGAAAATTTGGTAAAAGCTTGTGTTAGTGATTTATATGCAACTGATGAAGTATTAGAAAGAGTAAAAAATGGTGAAAATTTTAGAGATACTTATAAAAATGTTGGATTAAATTTAGATTCAGTAAAAAAATACGATCCTTATCAGACTATAAAAAATAGAACTAGTATTGGTACAACTAATAATTTATGTTTGAATGAAAATATTGAGATTGCTGAATCATTATTATTAAATAATGAAAGAATATTGAATAATTATAAATTAGCTTATAAAAACCTTTGTCAAAAAGATATCGAGGTAGTAAATATATAAAATTTTTAACTAATTAATTTTAGAAAACAATCTATCTCAATAATTATGAAATAGGTTGTTTTTCTTATATAGATATTTTATTAAAATTATAAGTATTTTTTTCAGATTTATGCATAAAATATTTGATAAGAAAATATATTAAAAAATATAAAGAAAAATATTATCTAAATTATTATTATTTTGAATTGAAAAAATATAATTAATTATAGTATTCTAAAGTTATGAGCATCATTAAACCCCACAAACTCGGTATTATTGCTGGTCCGGGTAGTGAATATTTTACAAGCAAGGTCGTAAAGCATCTGCGTATATTGTATAAAGAGCGGTACAATAAACTTTCAAGTGCACTTGCCAAGCGACATGATATGAGTGAGGAACAGATCTTGCAAATGGTCACCTTGATTGATGACATGAATAGTAAGAAGATTCCTAGAAGGAAGTGTCCGACACAATTTCAATGTCCGGATTTCACAATTAGAGCGAAATATACTAGATTTGCAAATGGAGAAGAGAAAGCAGAAATACTCGATCCTGTTAGAGGTCTAAGAATATTTTTTATCTACGATGTATCTAATATGGAATTAATAAAGGTCAATGGACCGAGTGAACCAGTTAGATTAAGTGTAAATGATCATATTATGTACCTATTGACGACAATACATGCTATAAAATTAGCTGGTGCAGAATCAATTACATTAGTACTACCTACTTTCCCATATTCTAGACAACATAAAAAGAATAGTAGAGAAGCTTTAACAGCTAGTCTATTTTCTCATATGTGTGACATGTTAGATGTTGAGAGAATTATCACCTTAGATATACACTCTCGAGAAATAGAAAACAGTTTCATGAAGACACATTTAGAAAATCTACATGGTTCTTATCAGACATTAATTGCATTAAGTAGATTAATTGATTTAAGTGATCCTGATATTGTTGTTGTATCTCCTGATACCGGAGCTATTTCTAGAAACAAATTCTATGCACAATCACTTCATAGACCTCTTGCTGTATTGTATAAAGAAAGAGACTATGGTGTTGTAAGCACAGATGCAAATCATACAAATATTAAAAATATTAATTTATTAGGTGATGTAAAAGGTAAAACTGTTCTAATGGCTGATGATATGATAGCAACCGGTGGAACAATGATTACTGCAATGCGTGAATTAATGAAATTCGGAGCTAAACAAATTATTTGTATGATATCTTTACCTTTCTTTAATGGAGGCGGAATTGAGAATTTTGATAACGCCTATAAAGAAGGTGTTTTTTATAGAATTATTGGAACAAACTCAGTTACTCATGGCCATGATTTGTTAGATAAACCTTGGTTTGTTCAAGCAGATATTACAGAATTATTTGCAAGAACAATAAGCAGATTACATCATGGAATGTCTATTAGTCCACTTCTTGATAATAGACGATTTATTCAAAAATTAATTGATTCTCAACAATCTTCTGGAGCTTTTAGCCAAGATGATATAAATACTGGGAAAAAATCAGAATAGAATAAATTGAGGTCCAAAGAAATTTGGACCTTTATTTTAATCAAAATAAAATAATGTATCTTATAAATATAAAAATATTGATATATTATTTTATTAACTATTTTGTTTTTTTCTTGAGTTTTATAAGTATTTATTATATATTTCTTAAACTAAAACTATATTTATTAATATAAAGCGAAAAAACAAGGAGCCCTTTATGCAAATGTCACACAGAATATCTGGATTTCAATGTTCACCAATTAGAAGATTATCTCCATATGCTGTTGCGGCGACAAAAAGAGGGATTAAAGTTCATTATTTAAACATCGGTCAACCAGATATTAAGACACCAGATGAAGCATTAAATGCAGTAAGAAATTATTCTAAACCTAATATTCCATATGGTCCTAGTGAAGGTCTTTATGAATTAAGAGAAGGTGTGGTTGATTATTATAAACAACATTCAGTTGATCTTGATGTTGATGATGTATTAATTACTACCGGGGGGTCTGAAGCTTTACAATTTGCTTTTATGACCTTATGCGATCCTTTTGATGAAATAATTATTCCTGAACCTTATTATACTAATGTTACAAGTTTTGCAAGAACAGCAATGGTAAATTTAGTTCCAATTACTAGTCGAATAGAAGATTCTTTTTCTCTTCCTCCTATTGAAGAATTTGAAAAAAGAATTACAAGAAAGACTGGAGCTATTTTGTTATGTTCTCCAAATAATCCAACAGGTTATATTTATACAAACGATGAAATGAAAAGTATTCTTGAGTTATGTAAAAAGAAAGATATATTCTTGATTGTTGATGAAGTATATAGAGAATTCTGTTATGAAGAAGAATTTTCAAGTGTATTAAGTTATGAAGGTTATGAAGATAGAGTTGTATGTATAGATTCTTTTTCAAAAAGATATAGTATGTGCGGTTCTAGAATTGGTGCAGTTGTAACAAAGAATAGTGAATTTAAAGCAAATATATTAAAATTATCACAAGCTAGACTTTGTCCTCCTGATATTGAACAAGTAGCTGCTTTAGCAGCATTAAAAACAGCTCCTTCATATTTAGAAGAAGTAAAACAAGAATATAAGAAAAGAAGAGATTTTTTATCACAAGGGTTAAAAAAGATTGATGGTGTAATATGTTCCACGCCTAAAGGAGCTTTTTACATGGTTGCACAATTACCTGTTGATGATGCTGAAAAATTTGCAATATTTATGTTAAATGAATTTAATTATGAAAATGAAACTGTAATGATTGCACCTGCTGAAGATTTTTATGTAACTCCAGCTATCGGTAAAAAACAAGCAAGAATTGCTTATGTACTAAATACAAATGATTTGGCTAGAGCTTTAATTTGTCTTGAAAAAGGACTAGAAGCTTATAAAGAAAAATATTTATAAGAAATATATACTTATAATATCTACAAATGAATCTAATAAAAAACTCAGTTATGATAATTTAACAAACAAATGTTCAAATTATTAAACTGAGTTTTTTAGTTCATTTTTTATAACCTAATTTTATAATAAAAATTAAAAGAACAAAAAATCCTTTAATTTATTTTTCTGTTGTTAAAGAATGAATAAAAGGAATTAATACAGATAAAGCTATTTCGTTGTGACCACCTTCTGGAATGATTAAGTCAGCATATTTCATAGTTGGAGCAATGAAATTATAAAAACCAGGTCTTACAACTTCTAAATATTGATTAATAACACTTTCAGCGGTTCTACCTCTTTCTGCGATGTCTCTTTGTAATCTTCTTATAAATCTAATATCATCTGGCGTATCAACGTATAACTTTAAATCTAATAAATCTCTTATATCTTTATCATATAATACCATTAAACCTTCAATAATTACTAAATTTTTAGGTTCAATATGTAAGTATTCGTCTTTTCTTTTGTGGTGAACAAAATCATATTCAGGCATATCAATAGGTTGCCCTTTTTTCAATTGTTCAAGATGTGAATGTAATAGTTCCATATCGAATGCATCAGGATGATCAAAATTAAATGCAGTAATATTTTCATTATTAATAAAAGTTGCACTTTTATAATAATTATCTTGAGGAATAAAAACAAAATCAGAACAAACTTCACTGATTTTTCTTACAATTGTGGATTTACCTGATCCAGAGCCACCGGTTATACCAATTATTTTTACGTCCATTAATTAATCCTTTGAAGGAGAATTTTTTAATAAATGATAACCTTTAAAAGGGTAAAAGTAAATATATTATTAATTTTCAAACGTATTAGAAATTTTTGAAATTAAGTGCTAGTAGCATAAATTAAAAAAATATAAAAATTTATAAAATTATCAGATTTCTTGTTGTTTAAGTTTAAAGTAATTCATACAATGCTTTTATGATTTACTATCTAGCGTTTTTTTTTGTTAGTTCAACATATGTTATTATAAATCCTTATTTACAAGTTGTATTAAATAATTTGGGATATGGTTTTGAAGCTGTTGGAATTTTCCTTGCATTTTTTGAAGGATTTGGTATTTTAGGTCCACTATTAGTTGGCTATGTTGCAAATAAAAAAGGTTGGTATAAAAAACTAACAATATTTTCACTTTTTGCAAGCAGTATTAGTTTTTATTTATTATCTTGTGTTAATTCTTATTTTGTTTTACTTCTTTTATTAATTGCAACAGGCTTTTTTTTTAGAGCGATTGCTCCTTTATTGGATTCAATAGGAAATTTAGCAGTACACGGTGATAGTTCAAAATATACAAAAATTAGATCAGCCGGAACAATGGGGTATGTTATTGTATCAGCTTTATTGTCTTTGATAAAAAAACCTGATGTAGCCTCAAACAAAAGTATTGGGTTTTGGTTAATTGTCATTAGCTTTATTGCAATTATTATAATGCTTTTTGTTCCAAAAGAAGAAAAAATAGAAATTATTAGGCCAAAATCAAAAAATAGAAAAGACAACCAATGGTATAATAAAGGCTTAGTAATCGGACTTGTATTAATTGGGTTAAGTAGATTTTCAATGTCAGCTGTTTTTTCATTCCTCTCTTTATATTCAATAAAAGTTGTTGGTTATACAGATTTAACAACACTTAATTTAGTTGCTGCTTTTACTGAATTCTTTGTTATGATTTATAGTGGTCATTTACTTCAAGAAAAAAAAGTAAAACCGCTGCATTTGCTTATGTTAGGTAGTTTTGCAATAACAGTTAGATTCTTTATATATGCTTTTTTACCTGGAGTTAAATATTTATTAATTGCTCAAGCTTTACATAGTTTATGTTATGGAGCTTTTCATGCTGGCGCAATGATGTTTATTAATAAACATGTTCGTTTAGATAAACGCGGGGTAGGTATTAGTTTATATTACGCTCTTGCTACAGGACTTCCTTCTGTTCTTGGTTCAACTATTGGAGGCGTAATAGTCTCTAAATTTGGATTTAATACACTATTTATTTCATATGGCTTAGTTAGCTTAGTAGCAGTATTTATCGGCTTTATTTTTCATAAAACATTAAATGAAGAAATACATTACTAGATATATAATATTTGTTCTAATTCGGGTTGTATTGAATTAAAAAAATGATATAATTTGATGAGTTTAGGAGTCGTCAAAATGAATAATTATGATAAATGGGATTTAGAAAATGTAAATATTTCAAAGGATAAAATCGAGAGAAATATAAAAGATTCATCTCGATTAATTGAAACAGATATTTATTCAATACTTCACATTATTGAAAATTATGATCCTTTATTAGTTTTAAAAATCACTGCAATTTATGTAGATGAAATAGTAAAAAAAAATCAAGGAAGACTTGATATCCAAGCAAGTGCTTATGGCCTTATGCGATTCCTTATTAAGTGGGTAGCCTCAAACCCAAATGGGTTTAGTGAGAATCAGGATATTTCTTCTTTTGATAAAAATAAATTAAAAAAATTATACATACAACTAGAAAGCCATACAATTAAATATTTAGATAACTTAATATTAAAAGAAGTTGATGAAATCTCTTATAGAACTCCAATACAAACTATTTTGCATAATTATATTAGACCTCTACCTATAAATTATGATTCTTTAAATAATAAAATACTTGAATTAAAGTGTTTATTACTCCCTTTTGTTGATGAAATATCTAAGAATTTTGATACTGATTTAGAAGGGCTTTTAGAAGCAATTAAAATTATTACTTATAATGGATTTAAAGCTATTGAGCTTTTAGACCAAGAAGTCTCTATGTTTGCAGAAAAAACTGAAAAAAAGATAGATGAATATAGAGCAAAAGGTAATGAAGAATCAAATAAGGATTTATTACAAAAAATAATTACAGAAGAAAATTGGCAGTCTTGGTTTGATGATATTAGATATAAGAGTGAAGGCTTTGATTTATTTTATGCCAATAAACTGACTAAGCTTTCAAATCATGATATTGATTTATTAAGTATTGAAGCTTCATCTTCTTCTGTAGCTGATTATTGTTGGTTAAGTGAAAGTGCAGGATTTGATGATTCCATATTTATAAAAATAAGAAATAAAGCATTTGTTTTTGATGGGATGTTTGCAATAGATCGAATTTATGGGGCAATAAAAAAAGTTGTCATAAAAAATAATCCTGATTACGAAGAATTTTGGAATACTAATGAGAAAAGAAAAAGTGCTATGCTTCCTTTTTCTATCTTTGCAGGAGTTTTTAGCAAACTTAGTTATACTTTAAATTATAAATATAAAGATACTACTTTTACTACGTTCTTTGAGAAAGATGAACAAAAAGTTTATTTACAAGTACCTCAAGCCCATGGGTATATAATACCATTAAATCCAATTAAAGATATTGTTTTATTAGAAAATGCTATTAAGTGTTTTAATTCAAGCATTAAGGATTTTAATGAAATAAAAGACCCAATTTTACTTATAACCACAGATGAAAGAAAAGATGATATTTTCCAAAATAATAATATTTTTGAAATTAAATTATCCTATGTGGTAACATTGATGAATGATTTAGGTAAAATTTCAGATTTTAAAAAAATAGTTTTAAATTTAAGTGATGAGAAAGAGGATGCCCATAGCCATCATCATCAAGAATACAAAGTAAATATCAATATAAAAAGTGATGAAATTAAAGAAAATCCAGAAATAAAATCGTTAAATGAAAATATTTTGAATAAATTTGAGTCTGAGGATGATGATTTTGATGAAGATGATATAATGGATGAAATTGCTCAAGAAGAGAGTGAGGGTGAAATTTATTCATCAAATATCGATGAAATTGCTCAGGAAGATTTATCTAAAGCTTATGAAATAGTTGATTCAATAGAAAATAATTTTGACCAAATAGTATATAGCAGTAATACTGATGAAAAATACGAAGAATTTTTTGACGAAGATGAATCTCAAGAAATTGAAGAATTAGATGATTTTTCTAAATTAAATATTGATAATAAAAAAATAGAAGATGATGAAAATCAAGAAGAGGCTTCTCAAATAGAAGAAGTAGAGGATTCAGTAGAAAATTGCTTTAATGATATTACTTATTCAAGTGAGGCTGAAGAAAGTTCATCAATTCTCGATGAAAGTGAAGACTCGTTTACCCAAATTGATGATATATCTCAATTTGATGATTCTCTTGAAATAGATGACTTTGATGAAGACGATTTAATGGATGAAATTGCTAATGAAGAAATTGAGGCAGAATTAGAGGCTCAGGAAAAAGCTAAAAATAAGGCAGGGTTCTCATTTTTTGATTTATTGAATAATGTTGCTCAAGGAAAGGACCCTTTAGGAAGAAAAGAGGAAATTAATTCTAGTATAAATTATAAAGAATCTTTGGAAGATCCAATAAAAAATGAACAGGAAAGAAAAGAGGAGCCTCCTAAAAAGAATTTTTCATTCTTTGATGTTTTAAATAATGTAGCAAAAGGAAAAGATCCGCTTTCTAGTTCAGATGAAAGTATTTCACAAATTGATAATTATAGAAATGAAAGGGATAACAATAATGAAATTGAACTTTCCCATGATTTAATTAATTCAATTAATGAAGAATTATCTATAATTGATGATGAAGATAGTGATTTAGAAAATTATGGGTTTCTTAAATCTGATGAAAATGAATTAGAAAATGAATTAGAAGATGAATTAGAAAATGAATTAGAAGATGAATTAGAAGATGAATTAGAAGATGAATTAGAAGATGAATTAGAAGATGAATTAGAAGATGAATTAGAAGATGAATTAGAAGATG
>RZYO01000343.1 GCA_009930325.1 Spirochaetia bacterium
TTTGTGTTATTCTTTTTTCTTCAGTAGATGTTATTAATCCTACTTCCGATAAAAGATTCATGGCATTAATATATTTTTCAAAAGGTTCAACATCTTTAGTTTCGCATTTTAATTGCATATGTACAGGGCTGGATAATGGACCAAAATAAAAATATTTCATCTAAATCATCCTTTCTTCAAAATCATTAGCAAATATTCTATCAAATTCAATCAAAGTATAAATACCAAAATCATATATATTTTCATCAAAAGAAACACATTGATATACAATATAACAAGCAGTATCCTCCATATAAATAATATCATTATAACATTCATTATCAGTATAAAAATTATAAATGTCATTCTTCACATCAGCATTATGAACACTAAAGATATGCTGATTTATATCATACTTATAATCTCTACCACTTTGTTCCTTAAAGAAAGATAATATGGCATCTATATTATCCTTTATATTATCAACATAAAGATAATCATACTTAATTGGTCTAGAAAAACACTTGCCTATTCTATTCATCATTTATCAATTTCCCTTTCTATTAATCACTTTAAATGAATCATTAAATCCATCTACAGAATATATCTCAAATTGATTATGATCTTTATCAAATGTAATATAATTATTATTATCATCTAAATAAAATAATATATTGATAGTATCTTCTGTATTAAAAAATGAATAACAATCGGTATCACAATTTAATATTTCACTTCTATAAACACCAAAAGTATAATCAATACCAGTACATTCTTTAATAAACTTTAATATATCACTTATATTATCTCTAACATTATCAACATATAGATATCTAAAATTTCTAGGTTTAGTTTGGCAATCACCAGTTTTAGGAATATTTAATTGAAAATCAAGTTTGTTCATATGTTGATCCCAATAGTTAACAACATGATTTTTAACATCTTCATCACAATCTTTCAGCAAATCATAAATAGCTTCTATTTTCAATTCACATAAACTTTTAATTTTTTCAATTTTATTCTTATTCATACTATATCAATCCTTTTTTGGGTCTGATTATTATAATATTTACATCATTAAAATGTGATAAATGTGTTATTAACAGTTGTCTAACATGTTCCCATTCTAATTGTCCTAAACCACAACCTAATGCTGGAATTGCTATTGATTTGATTTTATAATTTGTAATAATATTTTCTAAATCTATTAATCCACGTTTAATATAATCATATTGACTTGTTTCTCTCCATGTAATCTTAGTGGGAAAATTAATGATATATTTTAAATCACTAAAAGTAGATAATTCAATAGATAGTTCAAATACAAAACATTTTCCTATTCCTATTCTATTCTGTTTACATTCTTCTTGATATGCTAAAAAATTATCATAGAAATTTACTTTAAATTCTAATGCCAATCCTTTACCCATAACACCTACACAATTAACCGGATTAACTAAGGCTTCTACATTCAAATTAAATAT
>RZYO01000344.1 GCA_009930325.1 Spirochaetia bacterium
AATCAAAAAAGATCTAATAAAGAAATGTCATATACTAACTTTTCTAAAAATAGAGAAGAAAAATTAGATGATGATATGGTATTAAATTTAGGAGAATGCACATATCATAATGAAGAAACATTTTCAGAGCAGGAAACTATTCAATCATTAGGACCAAAAAAATCTTTATCATCTCAAGAATCATATTTTATTGTTTATAATTATATTAAAATTCTTCAAGAAAATTTATCAATATATATTAATGATCAAGAATTAAAATTCAAATTATTAGAAGATGTAAAAAAGGATCCCAATGTAACTTTTGATTTTGCTAAGTATTCACAATCTAATCTTCTCAATGACAATTTAGTATTTACAAGAATTTTATCTGCTATAAATATTACCCTTTCTGAATTATTAATTTTCTTACAAAAGAAATTTTCAAAGAGTATTACGTCAGAACCACTTTCATTTAATGCAAAGATACAGCAAAGAACTATAAATACAATTAAAAATTATGTTAATAATTCTATTTCTCATAGTAAGTTAACTAGTTCTTATTCTATTGAAGATGTGATACAATTGATTAGATATATCATTGATAGAAATCTAAAGTACGACTTAAAATCTTCTTCTAGTTAAAGGAGGTTAATTAATTATCTATGCTTAAATTTTCTTTTGAAAAAAGAAATAAGAAGATCTTAAATATTAAATTGATTAATAGTGTTATTGATGTTTATAATTCAAAGCTTTATAAATATTGTAGAGATAATAGAGGAAGAATACCAAAGATAAAAGAAGATTTTTCTTCTATACCACAAAATAAATTTATGAATTTAGATGAATACTTAAATAGTGTTCCTATATGGAATCAAATATCTTTGTTTATGAAAGAATATAATAAAGATGTTAGAATTGAAGAATTCATTGATGTAATGATGAAGAATTGGAGAGATATAGCAGCACATCTTAATTCTAATTTCAAAAGACCTTTGGCTAGAATTATTTTTTCAGAAAAATTAATATATTTATACGATAAATATGTTGAAAAAAGTGAAGATATTGAAATAATGAATAAACATTTAGCTGCTAAAAAAACAAATGATTTTTATAGATTATCGCCTTCATTACAAAGTAATGTAAATAGTTTATTTAAGTTAAAAAAATTAAATAGCGATATGTCTTATAAAGATATAGTTTCTATTTTTAGTGGAGAGTTCGAATCTAAATTTGTTGATGTAATATTTGCTATGAAAGAAGAAGAAATAGTACTAGAAAATTTAGTTGAAATTTTTAGTTAATTGGAGGAAGAAGGATGTGGTGGTATTTTGCCTGAGACATTTGGATGGCAACCTGATACATTTTCATTTTCACCTGAATTTCAAAAACAAATAATTACAGCTATGATTCAAGAACCAAAGATATTTGAAAGATTAGGATTATTGACTGACCCTGCTTTTTTTGAAATAAGAGATTTAAGTA
>RZYO01000345.1 GCA_009930325.1 Spirochaetia bacterium
AAGATCTGTTGGATTAAGTAAATCTGTATTTTCCCAATAAGGAGAATCAAAATCTAAATCTTGACCATCACTCTTTAATTTCATAATCATAGTCCATCCCCCTCCATTTGTTGTCATATCGCAATACACTTCAAATTCATTTTCTCCACCAACTCCATCTGGATCAATAGTATAAATTCCATTTCCAGTAGATTTTCCTTTTAATAAAATATCATAACAAGATAAATCGATATCAGATAAATCAGGAGAAGTACAATCAGTAGAACAATTTAAATAAGTTTCTCCTACTCCACAATTTCCATCTCCACAAGAACTTCCAATAGGTAAATTACTATTATAAAGTTGTAAAACTTCAGCGGAAGTTAAAGCTCTATTATATAAACGAATATCAGACATTTTTCCTTCATAATGAAAAGTATCATTTATTCTTTTACCAACATTCCAATATCCTTGCCAATAAGCAATACTAGAAGATTCAGAAACACTATTTTCTAAAACTCCATTAACATAAATTTTTATATTTAAATTATCTATAACAACTGTATAATAACTCCATCTATCAACAGGAACTGAATAATATCTAGAAGGATAACTTCTTTGATTTGTATCAGCTGATTCTGCAATTGCTACATATAACATTTGAGCTCCAGCATTATATCCTATAAATTGATCTATACCAGCAGAATAAGGATTTATAAACCAAGAACTTTTTTCAGGATTTATCCAACCAGAAATAGTAAATAAATTATAATTATTTTCAAAGGTTAATATTTCAGGCATTACCATATAATCATCAATTCCATCAAAACTATAAGAATCTTCATTTTCATTTTTAATTCCAGTAGATAAAATAGGCCCATTATTTGTCATGTGATTTAAATTTCCAGAAATATCATTTACAAAATTAATACCATCTAAAGGATAATAAGCCATTAAACCTCTATCTATATCAGGTATTCCACAATCAGAAATACAAGTGCTTTCATTTTCAGAAAATTCTGCTTCACAAATTCCATTTCCACAAGTATTTCTTAAATTATATAAAGCCAATATTTCTGATCTTGATAGGGCTCTATCATATATACGAGTATCAGAAATAGAACCAGAAAAACTTTCTCCAATTCTAAGATTTGATAAACTACTAATTATATTAGAATTTATATCAAAATAATCTTGAGAAATTCCATTTACATATATTTCTATATTAGCAGAAGGAATATTTTTATCATAAATATAAGCAATATGATTCCAAGAATCATCAATATAATAACTTGCCATATTTCTTTTTCCATTTATAAATCCATAAACATTGTTTCCAGAAACTGATAATCCATAAGAATCGCCTTTTGTAATAATATTTCTTGATGATGTCATTTTTATAAAGCTATCAAAAAGTTTTGCCATAGGGCTTAAAGAAGTATAACTAGTTCCAAAAATTGAATCTCCCCAAGCTAAAACA
>RZYO01000346.1 GCA_009930325.1 Spirochaetia bacterium
TTACTGAAGAAGATTTTTTCAATACATTATTAAATAATCAAAATATAGAAGATATTGAAGATGAAGTACTTTCAATTATAGAAGCAGAAGAAATGGATGTAGATGGGGTTAAATACACTGATAATAGTTATTATGGAGAAATAGATAAAGAAATCGTTGAAATACTTGATGATATAGGTGAACCAAATAGTATTATGCAAACAATGCAAGAATCAATTTTAGCATATTCATACACAGTATTATCAGGTAAAATAAAAAGATTGTGTTTAGATAAAATATTTGCAGAATTTTTTCATGATTTAATCAATATGCAAATAACTGAAAAAGTTATTAATAAACACACACCTGTAATAATTGAAATTATGAATGCAGCTAGTATTAACTTAGAAACAGCCAATACAGATGAAAACAATAATAAGTTATATAAGCTTCTAAGAGATTGGATTAAAGAGAAAATTGATACTAAATTAAATAAAATTAATACTTTATTGGATAATACAGATCCAAAGATTATGACTCTTATTGAAAGAGAAAATTCAATGATTCAATACTTAAAAGAACATAAAAATGAGTTGCTCAAAAAGTTTGTTGAATACAAAAATAATGCAGTAAAATTAAACTAAAAAGAGGTTATTAATGCTATGAGCTTTTATAGACACGAAAAAGAAAAACTATTTATAGAAAAAGTCTTTAAGAGACTCGATGAAAAATACGATAGCAATGTCTCTTTTTATAAAAACGCTGAAAATGATGTAAAAGAACAAGAAATGTTAATTCATAAACTAAAAAAAGCTAGTGTCTTTGCTCAAGAAGTAGCTTTATTAAGTAATGAAAAAGAAAAACATACTATTATTGATTTTAATACTAAAGAAGTTTCTTTAGGCTATTCAAATAATTATAATTCTTTACTAGGATATACTTTAGATTTTATGTCTGTTAGAAGAAATATGCCTATATCAATGACAGAATTAATAGATAAAACTTATCATAAAGATTATATAAAATTAAAAGAATTTAATGATAAAGCTAAATTAGCAAGAATACTTCAATGGGTTAAATTAAGAAGTGCTTGGAATATACAATTACAAAATTGTTCTCTTAATAAAAAAGAAGGTTTACTTAATTATAGTACAATTGTTCAAGAACCTAATGTAGGTTCATTCGCTCAAACAATAACTATTGTTATTAATAGAGAGAAAAAACTTGATATAAATGGATATCCAATAGCTCAATACATTAAATCAGCTTCTTTAGATTCTAATCTTCTATTTAATTATTTTATGTTATTAGGTAGTAGTGAAATTTATAGTAGATGTAATTGTCCGGAATATAATAGAAAACATTCTAGAAAAAGAGGTAATGCAAATTATTTCTGTAATCATTTAATGTTTTCTATGACACAACTTCCGTACTATGCTTACTACCTTCTAGCAAATAGGACTGATTAAAAAATGCCAAA
>RZYO01000347.1 GCA_009930325.1 Spirochaetia bacterium
ATTGGTTAATAATAAATTATTAAATAGTTCACGATGAATAATTTAGAAATATTAAAAAAGTTTGTATCTACACAAGGATATAAAAGAAATAGTCCTGATGTTAATAATCCTATTAATGTAATACCTAGCAATAAGATTACAATGAAAGAAGTTGACTTTCCTGTTGTAGGTGTTGATAATTTAGGTAATCAAATTTTAATGCAACCAAATCAAGATTATATATTTCCAGGTGATTATGTAATTGAATATCCTATGATGCAAGATGGTGGTACTAACCCTCCTGCTTACCAATGGAATAATAATTATTCTATAAATACTACTCCTTTAAATAAACCTACTATTTATACTACTCAAGGAACAGGATATGCTAAAACACCAATTCAACAACAATTAGAATTAGCTAAAAAATATCAAGAAACTTTAGATTCTAAATATGATCAAGAATTAAAAGATAGATATGGAGTATCTGCCCATAATATATTATATGAATATGATGAAGAATATAGAAACCGAATGGATTACAACGCTTCACAAAATCCTGATAAAATACAATATTCATCAACAGATTTAAGACGTGGAGACAATGTTGCTCTAAATACAGCATGGATGTATCCTCAATTAGAAGGAACAAATAAAGCTTCTATGACTCAATTAACTAATGAAGATTTGGCATTTGAAGTTTTAGGAGCTGGTTTAGCAAAATCATATTTTAAACCAATGCAATATGTTGATGATGCAATAGATATTGAAAAAATAAAGTATTTAAATAAATCTTTACCTAACAACACAACTAACTATATTGAAAAACCAATAAATAATCTTGCACCTTATGATTATCATGATGTAATACGAGGTCAAGAAAAACTCAGAAAAACGATGTCAGATCCTAATGCTAATAAATTGGTAAACTGGTTAGGAGAACCTATAGATAAATTATATCATCATTCTGATAATCCTAATTTAATAACAGATTTAAATAAAACAAGATTTTACGATGAAGGTTTATATACAACACCTACTAATAAATTTACACATTATAATAACAAGCATAAATATTATATAGACAATCCGACATCTAAAAATCCATTTTTTGCAGGACAGCATGGAGATTTGCAATATAAAACAAAAATACTAAAACGAAATATACCAAAAGAATCTTATGATAAAGTTCAATATTTAGAAAAATTAAGGGAACAAGGATATGATAGTTATATAAGCCCTCTTCAATATAACAATGACTATCTACTAGATCCATCTAAAACAGGTTTAGGAAATGCTTATGAAATTGTACTTTTTGATGACAAAGGAATAAAAAATTTAAAAAAAGAATACCAATATGGAGGGAATTATCAATATCAAGAGGGAGGTTCTACAGGAATGATGAAAGCTAGATTAGCAATTGATTCTCATTTTGGTAATCCTACTGCAAGAAGAATGACAAACTATGATA
>RZYO01000348.1 GCA_009930325.1 Spirochaetia bacterium
TGATGCTTTCTTTTTATCTTTTTCATAAAGTCTCCTCTAGCTGTAAACTAGAGGAGGGGCAGTTAACTTCTAAGTGTCAACTTAAATGGGGGCATATCAATTACATTTATAAAAATAATTTTACATATTCCTCTATTCTTGAATGTTTTAAACAAACAAAATTAAATTCTCTTATAATAGGATTATTTTTTAAAGTAAATGTAGCCAAATTATCTTCTTTATTTAAAATAGCATTATATGCAAAAGTAATTCCTAAATTATTTTTTACCAAATTCTTTATTAAATCAAAATTACTTATACAGTTTATATTCTTAAAACTATCAATAGAGAAATTATTTCTCAATAATTCTTGTTCAAAAATAAATCTAGTTCCAGAACCTTCTTCTCTAATAATTAAATTTTGATCAAAAATTTGTTCTAAAGAGATTATTTTATTTGCAAATTCATGTCTTGGACTACAAATACCAACAAAAGGTTCTCTTTTAAATAATTTAAAGTCATATTGATTTTTATTAAACAAACCCTCGATTAATAAAATATCTAATTCATTATTATTCAACTTATTTAACAATGATTTTGTATTATCTATAATGAAAGTAACCTCGTAATTATTACTGATTAAATCTATTATTTTATTATTAATTACATAATTACCTATTGTTTTAGTAGCTCCTAATCTAATGCTTTTAGAATTTAAATGCCTCATTAATTTTTCTAAATCTTCTTCATTTTTTACAATTGAAGCCAAATGATTTTCAAGAATAATAGCTGAATCAGTTTTATATAGTTTCTTTTTATCGTAAATAAATAACTTAGTATTATAATATTCTTCTAATAAATGAATATGCTGTGTAACAGATGGCTGACTCATATTTAATTTTTCAGCTGTTATTCTATAATTCATTGTTTTACATAACATAAGAAATGTTTTTATCTTGTAATCTAACATATACACCTCATTAAAATTTTTAATCAATACATCAAAAACTATTATTTTATTTTATTAATGTTTTTTGATATATTCAATCCTACTAGGAGAAAAACATGGAAACAATAAAAAACAATTATAAAGGAATATTACTTTCAATATTGATAGCTACTCCAGCTTTTATAATTGGCTCTAACTTTCCTATTATTGGAGGTCCAATAATAGCAATCTTAATCGGTATGATAATGAATCCTTTTATCAAAGATAAAAGTAAGTTTGATAACGGAATAAGATTTACTTCAAAAAAAATACTGCAATACGCTGTTATCTTATTAGGATTTGGATTAAACCTTAACGTTGTACTACAAACAGGGAAACAGTCATTACCAATAATTATTTCAACGATATCAACATCACTTTAGGAGTTACGCACCAAATAAATAAAAATGAATACTAATTAGTTTTACAGCAGGCATTAAAGCAAGTATAAAAAGTTAAAAAAATCCTCATTTTGAGGG
>RZYO01000349.1 GCA_009930325.1 Spirochaetia bacterium
GTAAATCATTTGCATTAATAGTGTTATATTTATTTTTAAGAAGTATTGCATTATAATAAATAGCAGATCGATGAGCAACACCAATAAAAATACTAAACATTACCCTTGAAGTATCTATTTTAGGAAGATATTTAATTAAAGCTGTCCATGCATTATTTACTGCTTCTTCAAATTCAGTTTTATACGGACTAATTACTTTAGCTCCAATAACTTTTCTAATACTTAAATTTACAAGTGGATATATTTTTTCTAATATTTCTTTTTTCTTAATAATACAGTATTTAACTATTTTATTATTTTTACCTATATGAAACCAACAAATAGCTTCATAAATCTTGTACTGCTCAATAAGTTCTTTGAGAAGATATTCTTCTTCTAATGAAATTTGAATCTTATTATCATTCTTAAATAAAGTAAGATATTTCTTTTTATTGATAAATGTTTGTGAATTTAATTCTAATTCAGTTCTATATTTTTGTATTTTATTTAAGAGTTCATATATACAATCATTTATTTTATAAAGATTATAATTTTTAACTATAAATAATTGGTGTCTAATTACTTTATCATTCAAAAGAATATCTATAAGCCAATCGTCTTCAGCAAAATTCCACCTAAAAAAATACTTATTGTTTGGTATAGATTCTAATTGTTCTGTCATTCAACGTTCTCCTATCAAATCTAAAATTAATTTTAGAAATTGTTTAATCAAAATTAAATTTTCACTTTCTCTCTTATTGTTAAAGTTAACTTTAACGGCAATTTAGAAACTTAAAGAAAGGAAAAAATGTGATTTGAATGGAAACAAAAGAAGAACAATTACTTTCTAAATTAATACAAAATAGAAAAGATCCAATTTATTGGATAAAAGAAAATGTTAAAATTTCTCATCCTGCGCATGGTCTTTTACCTTTTGAATTATATGATTTTCAAGAAAAAATTATAAAACTTTTTTTAGCTCAACATTTTGTAATTACTCTTAAATCAAGACAGGTTGGTTTATCTACTCTTACACAAGCAATTTGTTTATGGTCAGCGATGCATTATGCAAATTTTAATGTTTTAATACTTTCAACAGGTCAAAGAAATGCTGCTTCATTTTTGGGTAAAATTAGAAAAATGTATGAATTTTTACCTAATAATGAATTAAAGTTACCTCTTGATACGGATAATAAACAATCTTTAGTATTTGCTAATGGTTCAAAAATAGTAGCTGTTCCTGCTACAAGAAGTTCAAGCTTAGGAGAATCTATTAACTTATTGATAATAGATGAAGCAGCATTTATAGATAGAGTTGAAGATGTTTATCAGGCAGCGTATCCTACATTATCTAGAGCTTTCAAATCGAATAAAGGCAAACCTTATGGTATTATAGTTATTAGTACTCCTAATGGTATTTCAGGTACAGGTAAATGGTATTATGAAATGTATGAAGG
>RZYO01000144.1 GCA_009930325.1 Spirochaetia bacterium
TTATATCACCCTTTCTTTCAATATTTGGAAAATTAAAAATTTAGTGTATAATAAATCAAGATTTACTCTGAGTCACTGAGAACTCGCGACTCATGAGAATATTATTATTTTTATTTATTTAAAAAATACCTCAATAAATGTTAGCTAATTCAGTTAATTATAGCTATTTTATTAAGGCATTCAAAATTAATTATATTTAAAAATAAATATATTATTAAATGGAATCTTTTAATTTTATTATTTGATTATAAGACGGAAGAGATTTTATAACACCTTTTTTACTTGCTACTAAACTTGCAGCTGCATTTGCAAAATATAATGTATCTTCTAAGCTTTTTTGATCCAAATTTTCTATACCATATTCTAGTATTTTATAAATAGAACTTCCCATAAAGGAATCTCCGGCACCAGTAGTATCAACACATTTTATATCTAAAAATGTTGGAGCATATGCTTCAATATTTTTATAATATGCTTTACTTCCTTTTTTACCTATTGTTAAAAATATTAAATCAATGGGAAATTGTTTTCTAAATTCTTTAATAGCAACATCTAAATCATCAATTTTTGTAAACCACTGTAGTTCATTATCAGCAATTTTTAAAATGTTACATACTTTAAAACCTTCAATAAAAGCCTTTCTAGCATTATCTTCATTATCCCATAATTTTTCTCGCAAATTAGGGTCAAAGGAAATTAACATATTATTTTCTTTTGCAATTGATATTGCTTTTAGTGTTGCTTTTTTACAAATTTCATTTGTCATAGATAAAGTACCAAAATGGAATAAATCTTTGTCATTAAAAGACTCTCTTTTTACATCAGTCTCGGACAAAAAAGCATCAGCGCCATTTTTTCTATAAAAAGTAAAACTTCTATCTCCAAATTCATCATGATGAACAAAGGCTAATGTAGTTGGTTCAGAATTGCTCTTTATTAACGAATCTGTATTAATATTAGCATCAATTAATGTTTGCTCTAATTGATTACCAAAAGTATCATTACCCACTTTTCCTATAAAAGATGTTTTAACTCCTAAAGTATTGGCCATTGCCAAAAAATTACAAGGAGCTCCACCTGGATTTGCTTCATAAACTGGATTATTATTTTCTGATACCCCATTTTGAATAAAGTCAATTAATAGCTCACCTAAAGCAATTATGTTTTTCATATTTTTCTCCTGATATTATTTTTAGTTTAAATAAAAATTTAATAAAATTCCAATACATTAAATTAAAATAGTGATGATTTATTTAAAATTTAAGAGTCTCTCTAAATAAAATTATCTAGAGAGACAAATTATTATGGTAATCCTAAAAGGATTTTATTTAATTCCAGATCTAACAGCCCCTTCAACAATGTATTTTTGGAAAATACTATATATTATTATTACGGGGATACTAGCAATTGTTAAGGCAGCCATTGTATGATTTGTAAAAATATGCTCTCTATCACTAAAAATCGCATTTAATGCAACCTGAATAGGCATCATTTTTTGTGACGAAAGTGCCATTACAGGCCATAAAAAATCATTCCATGATGCTAAAAATGTTAATACTCCTACTGTTACATATATCGAGGAACTAGTTGGGATAACTACTTGAAAAAAGAATCTAAACGAAGATATTCCATCAATTTTCCCTGCTTCAACTAATTCTTTTGGATAAGTAATAAAGGTTTGTCTGAAAAGAAATATATTCATTACATTAGCAACAAATGGTAAAATATAACCTGGAACAGTATTTAGTAATTTTAAATTATTAACTACTAAATACATTGGTAAAATAATTGCTTCTATTGGAACAATCATCATTGCAATTATAAAAATCAAAATAACATTTTTCCCAGGATAATTATACATTGCAAGTGAATAACCAGCAAAACTATTTACTATTAATCCTAAAACAACCATTAAACTAGCATAGAACAAAGAATTAATAATATTTCTAAATATATTATAATAATCAAGTAGTTGATCATATGATATCAATGTTAAATCATGTGGAACAAAAGCCATAAAACTACTCATATCTTTATAAATAGTAGATTCTGTTTTAAATGATGATATTATCATCCATTCTGTAGGTATTAGAAAAAGCAATGCTAAAAAAGTAATACCAATATAAAATAATATTCTTTTTACATTTAATTTACTTTGATTCATCTGGTAACACCTTTTTTATTATTAGAGATACAATAATTAAAAATATTGTAAACAATACTGTAACAGCACTTGCATAACCAATATATCTATGTCTAAATCCTTCTTCATAAATAAATTGAAGGATTGTAATAGTACTGTATTCTGGTCCGCCACCAGTCATAACCATTGGTTGAACAATTAATTTAAATGCTTGGATAACTATAGTAATAATTTGATAAATCATTATAGCTCTTAAACTAGGTAGTGTAATATGAATAAATTGTTTTACTTTATTTGCCCCATCAATAGTTGCTGCTTCATACATACTTTGATCAATATTTTTTAATCCAGCTAAAAAAATAAGCATTTGATATCCACAGCCTGAATATGCAGAAATTACAACAATTGAATTCATTGCTTGTTTTGTGCTTGTTAGAAACGGCTGTTGATCTATATTAAACTTTGACAAAACTTCATTTACTAGACCAGATGTTGGATTTAATAAACTTGACCATAAAATTGAAACAACAACCAAAGATAAGATTGCTGGTGAAAAATAAGCCACTCTATAAAATCCATTTGCTTTAAAATGTTTATTTATAATTAAAGCTAATGCTAAAGCTACTGATAATTGAAGAGGTACTACTTTAATTACAAATTGACAGGTATTCAAAAAACTCTTAAATAATTGGTCATCAGTAAAAATTCTTTGATAGTTTTTCAACCCAATGAATTCTTGCTGTCCTGGCTTTAATAAAAAATAATTAGTAAAACTATATGAAACTGCTGAAGTCATTGGTAAAATTATAAATAGAAAGAGTAAAATCATTGCCGGTAATATAAATAGATATCCAACGATTATTTCATTCCTATTGATTTTGGTTACCATAATAATCTCCTTATTTATTAGTCGAATCAAAAAATAAATTCTTGATTCGACTTTTTAAATATATTTAGAAACGATCGTATTCTTTTTGTATTTTTTTCATTGCTTTTTCTACAATATCTCTAATTTGATTTGGATCATCTGTTTTTGCTTGACCGATAGCTAAAATAACATCTCTAGACCATAATTCTGAAAGAACAGGATATCCTTTTGTTACAGGTCTTGAATGGTTTGTATTTGCAATTTCATAAGCTAATACACTCCAAGCTTCATTAGCTCTTGGATCTGCTGAATTTAAATCAATAACTGATACTGTATTTTTACGAGAAGGAACACTTCCATTCATTTCATAGTATAATTTTGAAGATTCATCGTTTGTTAATGCTTGAAGTACTTCACCAACAGCTTTACCATAATCTGAGCTAAAATCTACAGAACTACTACAAACAAAAGCCCAAGACCCAGATGGAGTATATAAACCATCATAGTTAATATCTACTTTTGGATATCTTACTGTCATATAATCTAAATCAGGATAGTTTGATGAAATTTCTGAAATAAACCAGAAACCAAGAATACACATTCCAGCTTTTTGAGTATAGAAAGCTTTTAAAGGTTCTGTTGGTAATACTAAACCTTCTTTAAAGAATTTTCCTGCAATAGTTAATGCTTCAATATTTTTTTCACTATTAAAATATCCATCAAGAGTTAATCCATCAGGACCAATTAATGAGCCACCATTACCCCACAATAATGGAGTTAAAAAGTAAGTACCTGTTTCATAAGCCCCTTTTGTAATATCACTTGTTAACCAGTCACAAGCAACTTCCATATTTTTAACTTCAGGTTTATTCATTGTAGCAGGATTTGTTTTTAAGGCTTGTATTGCTCTTGCAACTTCTAGCATATCATCCCATGTCCAATCTTCATTTGTAGCAGGAATTAATGCTTTTACATCGTCTGATAAATATTTAATAATATTTTTATTTAAACCAATTCCAACTGCACTATCTGTATACCCTAAAGCATAGAATTCATTATTAAAAGTTCCTTGTTGAATAATACTAGGTGTAAAACCATTAATAAAAGATTGTGGTACAACACTTTCAACAGGTTGAATAACTCCAGAATCAGCATAGGAAGCAACATCAGGACCATCTAAAGTAAAAATTTCTGGCATATTTCCAGATGTTAAAGCTGCATTTAACTTATCAATATACCCAGAACCAGCTCCAGCTCTTGTTATATTTTGTAGTTCAATTTGATAACCATCTGGATGTTCCATATTATATTTATCAACTACTTTTTGAAACATTTGTCCTTCGCGAGAATCAGCAGATGCTTAGCTCCAAATATGAATTACCTGATTCTCGGATTCTTTCTCACTATTACCATTTGCAAACAAAGATATACTTGTTGAAAATAGTATAGCCATAACAATAATTAAAGATTTTTTCATAAAATCCTCCTTGTGAATTATCTTAGATGTTTCAAACATTAACATCAAAAATCCAATATAGCAAGTAAAATTTTCAAAAAATCATATGAATTAATCATAATACTCAAAAAATATTCATATTTATAATTATTTTTGATTATTTTCTTGACTTTTCAAAATTACTATCATATTGTTGTTTTTATGGAAATTAATGAATTAAGTAATAGACAATTAAAAATTTATGAAGCAATAAAAGAAAATCCCAATATTAATGTTATGGATATAAGTACTTTGACAAATGTTGCTCCAGCAACAGTCAGAAGGGATTTAACTAAATTATCAGAATTAAATTATATTCAAAAAAGTTATGGAAAATTATCAGTTATTGATCCAATCAAAAAAAGAATTAATGATAATTCTTCCACTTTGAGTAATGAACAATTAGATTTAATAAAAACTACTGTAAAGCAAATTCATTCTGGCAATGTTGTTTTATTAAATTATAGTGAATTAAATTGTATAATAGCAGATGAGTTATTACTTTCGGATAAAAATATAACAATAGTAACTAATTCTTTACGAATTTTTGATAGGACAAAAGATTCAACACATATTAATAATATCTTATTAGCAGGATTATACAATAAAGAAACAAAAGCATTTTCTGGGACTACTACATACTCAATTTTATCTACGTTAAGAGCGGATTGTTTTGTTATGCATCCTTCCGGTATAGATTTTCAATTAGGATTTTTAGCGGACCCAACTGAAGATTTACCACTATTGCAAAATATGTTAAATGTAGCAAGAAAAGTGATTTTATATATAGATGAATCTTGTATTGAAAAAAAATCTGGATTGTTAGTTTCAAATTTCAATTTAGTAAATACAATAGTAATAAATAAAAAAATTTATGAAAAATATAAAGATGAATTATCTTTATTTGATTTTAAAATAGTTATTACAGAATAATAATAAAATACAAAAATATAAATTATAAAAATAAACTTAGGAGTTTTTTATGAAAACTACATACCCTCAATATCATTTTAGACCACATAAAAATTGGATTAATGATCCTAATGGAACAATTTACCATAACGGATATTATCATATATTTTACCAATATAACCCTACTTCAGACTCCTGGGGAAATTTACATTGGGGACATACAAGAACTAAAGACTTTATAAATTATGAAGTTCTTCCAGATAATTTATATCCACAAAAAGAAACAGGTGAAACAGATTGTTTTTCAGGATGTATTGCAATAAATAAAGATGATATTCCAGTTGCAATTTACACTAGTGTTTCTTTTGAAAAAGAAGATATCCCAAATATTCAAAAATCAGTATTTTTAAATGAAGATTTAACAAAGTTTGATAAGAACAGAATTGAATCAATCAAAATTAATCAAAGTGATTTACCAATTATCAGAAATGATTGGAGAGATCCTTATGTATTTAAAGTTGAAGATCGCAATTTTCTTGTTTTAGGTGCTGCTATAGGCGAAAAACAAACACCTGTGGTTCTTCTATTTGAAAACACAGATGGAAGTTTAACTAATTGGAAATATATTAAAGAATTAATTAGTTTTAGACCTGTAATTGAATTATTTGAATGTCCTAATTTTTTTAAATTACAAAACAAATGGGTTTTATTAGGTTCCCCATATCAAGAAGTTGAATTTTATTTAGGTTCTTTTGATGTTGAAAAATTGGATTTTGTTGTTGAAAAATCGGGTGTAATTGATCACTGTGCCCAATATTATGCAACTAATACTATTCAAGATGACAAAATGAGAACTATTATTTTTGCATTTGAGAGAGGTTTTAGTAAAGATCAAGGTTGGAATAATGTTATTTCTACTCCAAGAGAAATTTCGATTAATGATAAAAATGAAATCATTCAAAAACCAATAAATGAAATATATAGTTTAAGAAAAAAATTATTAATTAATGATTTATCATTTGATTTAACAAATGTAAAACAATTTACAGATGAAAACTTTGTACAAAGTGAGATAAATTTTAATTTAAAATTAAAAGATAATTTAAAAACAAATTTGGTTTTACGTTCAGAAAAAATGGGTATTTGTCAAATTTTATTTTCCCAAACTGGTGTAAAATTTGATAACATTTTTATTCCTTTCGAAAAAACAAATTCAATTGAAGTAAAATTACTTATTGATCATAGTATATTAGAATTATTTTTACACGATGGAAAACATTGTGCAACTAGAATTATTGAATCAATTAAAGATTTAAATTGTATAGAGTTTAGGGGAAATGGAGAAATTAAAAATTTAAATGCCTATGAGATGGGAAATTTAAATATTACTGAAAGTTAAAGTAGCAGTCTATTTTTTTACTACGAATTAAGTTATAATATTTTTAATCGTCTTTATAATGTTTTTAAAATGATAAATTAATTTTTTTTTAAATTTTATATGTCAACCGCAAGCGATTTTGTCTTTTATTGAAAATAAAAATTTTTCAAATTCAAGAGTCAATTTCAAGACAATATTGAGTAATTTCAATTGAAAAT
>RZYO01000350.1 GCA_009930325.1 Spirochaetia bacterium
TAGTAATAATTAAATCAATCTTTCCATCAAGTGCATCACTAACCATTGATTTAAAACCTTCTCTTTTTTTAGTACTTGTTCCTGATATTCCTTCATCTGTATAAACACCAGCAAAATCCCATTCATGTTTATTTTTAATATAAGAAGAATAGTATTTAACTTGTGTTTCGTAACTTGAAGCTTGCTCTTCACTATCTGTTGATACTCTAGCATAAGCTGCTACTTTCTTTTTAGAATATTTATCTATTGGAGTTGATGAATATTCTTGTAATGTTGCAGGTATTATTTTAACGACTCTAGGCATGTAACTTTCTCCTTGTCTTATGATTTTTCTTAGGTTGCCATGTTTTCTTAATTATTTGACCATCTTTAAAATGAAAGAATAGTTCATATTCTCCAACTGTTATTTTTTCTATAAGAGAATCAAACAATTCTTCATCTAATACTTCTCTGTTTATTACCTCAGCTGCTATTTGATGAAGTACTTTATCAGGAACATTGCAAGAAGGGCATACATGAGCAGTTTCAGCTATCTTTGTTCCACATATCCACCTAGTGTATTTACAAACCTTACCAGTGCTACTCTTATTACTATTACTTCTCTTTCTATAAGTCTTTCCACAAATAGAACAATGAAGTTTTGAAGTAAAGCAACTAAAGGTTAATGATTGATTTGCTCTATAACCTAATGCTTTTCTTCTCTCTATTTCTTCTTGAACTTTATTGAATAATTCTTTTTCAATAATTATAGGATGAGTTCCTACCACATAATATTTTGGAAGTTCACCTCTATTTATTTTCTTTTTGTGATTTAGATGATTTTCAATAAAAGTTTTTTGTAAAATTGAATCCCCTGTATAATTAATTTGCCTAAGGATTAACCATACACTCTCATAGCAGAATTTATCGCTATTTATTGGTTTAAAACCTCTAGAGTTTAATAGTTTTACTATCTTATGGGGGCTCATACCATTAAGATAACTATTAAATATTAATCTTATTGCATTAGCTTCTTCTTCTACAATTTGATATTCTTGCCCATACCATCTATATCCATAAATATTTTTATGAATAAATATCCCTTCTTCAAATCTCTTTCGAATTGCCCATTTAGTATTTTCGCTTATACTTCTTGATTCTTCTTGTGCAATTGATGCTAATAGAGTTAATAACAATTCGCCATCTTTTGAAATTGTATTAATATTTTCTCTCTCAAAATAAACATTAATACAGTTTTCTTTTAAGGATCTAACTGTATCTAATAAATCAACAGTGTTTCTAGTAAACCTGGATATTGATTTGGTTATTATCATATCAACATTACCTATTTCACATTGATACATTAATTCTTTAAACCCTGGTCTATTTATTTTAGTACCAGTTACACCTTTATCATAATAAACACCAGCATATTGCCAAGATAAGTTA
>RZYO01000026.1 GCA_009930325.1 Spirochaetia bacterium
TATTTAAAGATTTTAACAATTTGCTATATATTCTTGCTTTTATGCACTAATTGCATTTTCCCTTCCGGTTATTCATTACATTATCACTTCCTTTTCACAGACGCTTCATTTATAAAATAAGCTATTATTGACAATAAAATAAAAAAGCTTTATATTTCTCATATCAAGAAATTTTGATATGAGGATATTATGGATAATAATGAGATTGTTAAAATATTTAAAGCTTTATGTGATCCAAAAAGAATTGAAATAATAAAATTGCTTCAAAAAGGTGAGTTATGTGCGTGTAATCTACAAGAAAAACTAGAAATAGGACAATCTGGGCTATCATATCATATGAAAATACTAATTGAATCAAATCTTGTTACAAGTAGAGTTGAGGGGAAATGGAGTCATTATAGTCTTAACCTTGATGGTAAGGATGTTGCAGTACAAGTTTTAGAGTCTCTTATTTATAAGAGTAATTCTGATATAAAATGTGATTGTAGAAAGTAAAATTTTTTATGAAAATATATTAAAAAAAGTTGATATGAGGTGTCTTTTATGTTTAATTGGTTGGATAATTTAGTTAGGTATTTAGTAATAAATATTTTTAATTTAGATATGAATAGTTCTTTAGGCTCAAGTATACATTTTTTTATTTATGATGTTATTAAAATCATAATTTTATTAAGCATTATGATTTTTCTAATTTCATATATTAGGAGTTTTTTCCCTCCTGAAAAAACTAAGAAAATTTTAGAAAAGTTCAAAGGAATAAGTGCAAATATAATGGCATCTTTATTAGGTATTGTTACCCCATTTTGTTCTTGTTCTTCAGTTCCTTTGTTTATTGGTTTTGTTGAAGCGGGAATTCCTTTAGGGGTTACCTTCTCCTTTTTAATTACTTCTCCTATTGTTAATGAGGCTGCTTTTGTAATTTTATTAGCAGCTTTTGGTTGGAAAGTTGCTTTAATCTATGTAATTACTGGAGTTGTTATTGGTGTTATTGGTGGTTTTATAATCGGATTATTTAAATTAGAAAAAGAAGTTGAAGAATATGTTTATAATATACAAAGTGCAGATGTTGAAATAATTAAGCAAAGTCATAGAGATAGAATAAATTTTGCTCTTACAAATATGAAAGATATTATAAAAAGAGTTTATATTTATTTATTAATAGGTATTGCTATTGGCGCATTAATTCATGGTTGGGCTCCCCAAGATTTCTTATTTAAATATGCAAATAAAGATAATCCTTTTGCTTTATTTGTAGCAGTAATTGCAGGTGTCCCTCTTTATTCAAATGCTTTAGGTACTATTCCCATAGCTCAAGCTTTAATTGATAAAGGTGTTGCAATAGGGACTGCTTTATCATTTATGATGGCTACAACTGCATTATCTCTTCCTGAAATGATTATTTTAAGAAAAGTAATTAAGCCAAAACTAATTGCAACTTTTGTTATTGTAACTACTATTGGTATTTTAATTGTCGGTTTATTCTTTAATTATATTTCACCTTGGTTAATGTTATAAAAATATAGGCTCTTGCAATAATTATTGGTTAACTAATTAACTTGCAAGAGCCAAAATAAAAATTATAAGAAATTAAATATTAGCACCATTTTCTTTTATTACTGAATTATACCAATAAGCAGAATCTTTCATAATTCTTTTTTGGTTTGAATAATCTACATATACTATCCCAAATCTTGATCTGTATCCTTCTGCCCATTCGAAATTATCTAATAATGACCAAAGGAAATATCCTCTTACATCAATACCATCATTTATTGCTCTTTTTAATTCAATTAAATATCTATTTAAATAATCAATTCTTTGAGGATCATGGACTTTCCCATCTAGGGAAATTCTATCAGCATTTGCCATTCCATTTTCTGTAATATAAATTGGAAGTTTATATCTTTCATATAAGAATTTTGGACCCCAGTATAAAGATTCAGGAACAATATTCCAGTTTAAATCTGTATGAGGATCATTGCTTTCAAAAGTGACCTTTTTGTTACCAAAATAGATATTCTGTCCTAGAAAATCTAACGGTTGATTTATTATTTTTAAATCCTCTTTTGTGATATTAGGAAGATAATCTTTATATTTTTCATAATAATCTTGTGGATAATCCCCTAAAATTACTGGATCACTAAAAATAGATGGACAAAAATGGTAATGTTTATCTAAACTAGGTAATTCAAAATATTCTTTTCTTGCCTTTTCAATTTCTTCAGTACTCTTATTTTTTGGGATAACAGGAACACTAGTTGGTGAATATCCAATTGATATTGGGCATTTTGCATAGTCTCTAAGGGCTCGTGCAGCAACACCATGTGCTTTTAGTGCATTATGAAAAAGAAATAGTGAATCACTATAATTCAGTTTCCAACCAGGAGCATGATCTCCAGTAACATAGCCTAAGCCACAAAAACATTGAGGTTCATTTAAAGTAATAAAGTTTTTTACTTTTGGAGTAAATTCTTTTGCAATAAGTATTGCATACTCTTCAAACGCTTCAACAATATTGGGATTTAACCATCCCCCTTTTCTATGAAGAGCTATTGGTAGATCCCAATGAAATAATGTAATATAAGGTTCAATATTATTTAATAGTAACTCATCGATTAATTGATGATAAAAAGCTAAACCTTGTTTATTTATTTCTTTTGTTCCGTTAGGAAATATTCTTGGCCAACTTATTGAAAAACGATAAGCTTTTACGCCTATTTCTTTCATAATTTTTATATCTTCTTTAAATCTATTTATATGATCGCAAGCTATTAAGCCATCATGTTGATTATATACTTTACCTGGCCATTTACAAAAATCATCCCAAATATTTCTTCCTCTGCCATCTTCAAGGTTTCCACCCTCAATCTGATAAGATGAGGTAGCGACACCCCATGCGAAGTCTTTTTTAAAGCTCATATTATATCCTCTCTATTATTCTTGCTCTGCAAGTTGACTCTCTAATTATTAATTCAGTTGGGATTCTAAAAATCTCACTAGTATCAATTTTCTCATTATTTAATTGTCTTTTCATTAAATCCGCAGCTTTTCTTCCAATTTCTGCTCTATATTGTCTCAATGTTGTTAGTGTTGGTGTTGAAATTGAAGCAATTTCAATATCATCAAAGCCTATAATCGAAATATCATTAGGTATGGAGATGCCTATACTTATTAAGTAAGATTGAAGGATAATTGCAATTTTATCATATCCAGCGAAAATAGCTGTTGGTAAATTATTTTTAGATTTATTTACCAGTTCTTTGGCTTTAATCAACCCTTCTTCATCAGTATATGTATCACAAATACTTACTATGTTTGGATCATATGGAAGATTGTATTTCTTCAAAAACATTTTATATGCTTCAAATCTTTCATATCCTGCAAGAGATCCTATTGGAGAATTTAGTATCCCAATTCGTCTATGCCCCAATGAATATAAATATTTTAAAGCATTCATTGTCCCTTCATGATTTGTAGATATTACTGTTGGAATTTTTGGGTAATTTTTTTCAACAGAAACACATTTTATACCCGCATGATGAATTGCGAGAGCTTCTTCTTGTGGAAGCGTGCTAGAAGCTAAAAGTGCTCCATCAACGTTTCTATATCTACAATGTTCTAAATACCTCATATTCTGATTGGAGAAATTACGATTAATAAAAATTATATCATATCCTGATTTTTCCATTTCTAATTTAAAAGTTTCTAAAACTCCTCCAAAATGAGGGTGAATTAATCCTTGATTTAAATCTTCTTTAAAAATAACACCAATAAGCCAAGATTTTTTTGTTACAAGAGTTTGGGCACTTTGAATTGGGACATACCCAATTCTTCTAGCGGTAATTAATACTTTTTCTCTTGTTTTATCATTAACTCCAGAATATCGATTAAAAACTTTTGAAACTGTTGCAACTGAAAACCCGCTTTCTTTTGCAACATCATAAATTGTAGCCATAATAACTCCAGTATTGTTGTTTATTAATTATCTTTTGAGATATAGGTAATATTTTTAAACTTTGATTTAATTATCTTATAATTAAAATCAATTACTTCCATTCCAACAAAACCTCCAGTAAATCCCATTGGTTTTGCGCCTTCATCACTTAAATATTTAACTTTAAGTTTATAAGGAATATCAAAATATTCTTTTGTATTTTCTGTTTTGTAGGAAAAATATCCTTTTTTGTTTTTTACGGATAATTTTAATATTATTTTGCCATTAAAATTTTGCAATTCTAAACCTTTTTTTAATGGAAATTTATCAATTCCTCCAATTCTAGTATATATATTTATAATATCTTTTTGTTCTTCCTTTGAAATATATAAGTAATAAAAATTTTGTTCATCATAACGGTACATAAGTCCAGATAAATTGTGAAAATTATCTGCTTTAAATTCTTGTAAAAAGGAAAATTCAAATTTAAAATCTTCAACACGTCTTGCAAGTAATTTTTGTTGATGTCTCGAAATAGGAGAACACCCTCCAGATATCATTACTTCGTTATTCTTAGTAATTTTATATTCACAAGGTTCTCTTAAACTAATAAAATCTTTTTTAAATCTTTCTGAATTTATTTCATATTTTATTATATTTTCTTTTTCAATTTCTTCTCCATAGCCATTAAAATATTCACTCATAATAAGAGTTTTATTTAATAAATAAGGCCAGTCATTTTCCCAAATTATTTCATTAATTGCTGTTTCTCTCCCAAGGGGACAATATAATGTGTTTTTTAAAGGCCTTCCACATAAGGTTGCTAAAAACCATCTTCCATCAGGACCTTGGCAAATGCTTCCATGGCCTGTTTTCTGTAATGGAGCGTCTTTTTGATTATAGCTAGAAGTTAAAAATTTATTTGGGTGAACTTCATATGGTCCAAGTATATTTTTAGCTCTTGCTATTGTAACTGCATGTTCATAGGAAGTTCCACCTTCTGCTGCAATAATATAGTAATAATCATTTCTTTTAAACAAATGAGGACCTTCTACTAAACCTCTGTCTGTTCCTTTAAAGAT
This sequence comes from Spirochaetia bacterium, assembly GCA_009930325.1. Lineage (GTDB taxonomy): Bacteria > Spirochaetota > Spirochaetia > Sphaerochaetales > Sphaerochaetaceae > Pleomorphochaeta. Next base: position 5,017 of record RZYO01000026.1, read on the forward strand.
TTTTATTGGTTTGCTAATTGGCTTTAAAGATATAGGATCCAATTCAGTAATTAAAATACCACTAAATTCTTTATTATCTTTTTTTCTCCAATCCCATTCCATATTTATAAAATATTTTCTATCTTCATCGTGAAAAAGGGATGCATCAAATCCACTAGAATTAATATATATGCCTTCTGACCAAGGTCCAGTTATAGAAGGTGCACTTGTAATATAATTGTTTACATCTTTAAAAGGAGAATCACACCAAGTTTTTATATCAGAGTATACAATATAATAAATTCCTTTATCATAGGATAAACAAGGAGCCCAAATTCCTCCACTTGGTGGATTTCCAATAAGGCTTATATGTCTATTATCAAGTACACCTCCAAGATTTTCCCAATTTGCTAAATCTTTGCTTTTTGAAATTTGTAATGGAGGATAATATTCAAAAGTTGAATTAGCAATATAAAATGTATCATCAACACATATTATACTTGGATCAGGATGAAATCCTTTTAGTACTGGATTTTTAATCATTCTTTAACAGCTCCCATTGCTATACCGGAAACAATAGATTTAGCAAATAGTGAATAAACTATTAATATTGGTAATATAGACATAGCTAAACCTAAATAGATTGCTCCAAGTTCTGTTTTGTAAACATCACCTCTTAAAGTTTGAACAAGCATTGGAAGAGTGTATTTTTCCATTTTGCTGATTAAAATAAAAGGAGTGAAGAAATTATTCCAAGAAGCTACAAATCCAAAAATTGCTAAGGTAAACATACCTGGGGTTGCAATTGGTATCATTATTTTTTGGAAAATTGCAAATTCTGAACAGCCATCAATTCTTGCAGCATGAATTAAATCTTTAATAATAATTGAGTCTAAATATTGTAAAGCAAAAAATACTGTAGCTGCGGAAGCTGCTGCAGGGACAATCAAAGGTATATAAGAATTTAATAAATGTAGTTTTGACATATATTGATAAAAACCAATAATTGAGGTTTGCATTGGTACTAAAACTAAAATAAGAATAAAATTATTAATAAATTTTCTACCCTTGAAAGTATATACTTTTAAGCCATAAGCAGTCATGACTGAAAAATAAACTCCTACTAAAGTTGAAAAAATTGAAATGAAGAATGAGTTTCCAACGGCTCTCCAAATATTCAACCCTCTGCCAGATAATATTTTATAGTTAAGAATCAAATTTTTGCTTGGCATTAAGCTAATTCCGGATTGTATTTCTGGAGTAGATCTTGTTGAATTAACTAATAATAACCAAATAGGAATCACACAGAGAATGGTTAATAAGATTAGAATAATATAAATAATTGTTCTTGAAATATTTGTTTTTGTTCTATAATTCATAGCTTAACTCCTCTTTCCTTTGTTTTTTGGATTATCATCAGGATCTTTTAGTATTTTGAATATGGCTAAAGCAACTATTGAGGTTACAACAAATATTATTACACCAACTGTTGAAGCAAGACCAATGTGTCCTTTATTTGAACTATATTTTAAATACATAAATACATTTGCTGTCATAATTGATCCATTAGGAGCTCCACGACCATCAGTTAACATGAAAGGAATATCAAACATTTGCATACCACCAACTAAAGAAGTAACTAGTGTATATACTAATACTGGTCTAAGCATTGGGAGTGTGATTTTTCTAAACATTTGACCACTGCTTGCACCATCAATCATTGCCGATTCGTAGAAATCACCAGAAATTGAAGTCATACCAGCCATTAATATGATTATTGTTTGACCAAACCACATAAACCATTGAATATAAATTACCATTGCTTGTGTAAAGTTAGAATCTCTAAAGAAATTCATTCCTTCTGGGAAAATTCCTAATCTTACTAGAATTTGGTTTGCGGGGCCATAATAATCGAAAAGAGCAGCAAATAAAGCAGCAATAGCTGCTGGCATTAATATATTTGGTAAATAGAACAAAGTTCTAAAAATTCCAACACCTTTTAAATTCAATCTTTTTGAGGTAAACCAAACTGATATTAATAGAGCAAAACCTATTTGAGGTAGAAAGTTTAATATCCAAATATACGCAGTATTTTTAAATGCTTTTATAAAATTCGGGTCATTAATTATTTGGAAAAAGTTGTTTATACCGACATATTTATAAGATCTACTCATTAACATTGTGTCAGTGAAGCTTAATCTAAATGTATTAATTAATGGCCATAATCCAAAAATTAAAAATATAAGAACAAATGGTAAAATAAAAAGGTAGCCTGTACTATCTTTATTTATACTTGATTTTTTAGAACTCATATGTGCTCCTAGCAGTAATTTACTTTTAAATTTTAGTAATGCCGTAGATTTCTACGGCATTACATCAGTTAAATTCTTAGGTTAATTATTTTACAATAATATCTGGTACTGCTGTTCTTACTTCATCTTTAAATGCAGCAATACATTCATTAAGAGTTGATTTTCCTTCAACATAGTTGTTGAGAGGATCATTTAATGATCTTTGAATAGCATCGTCTGTACCTTGCATTAATTTCAATGAAATTGCAGGAGCAGCTTTTGCAAAACCAGAATAACTGTTTTGACCTGCTAGGAATGCTGATGTTTCAGCGTTATCAAATTGACTTGTAATTTCTCTTACTACTTTTTGTGAACAAACAAAGTCACCAGCACCTTGAGCTTGAGAATCTCCAATATTTGGATCAATTTTCTTTAAGTAATCATTTGAATATGTTCCAAGTGCCCAATTCTTTAATGTGTTTTCATTAAGAGTAGCAAATTCTATGAAGCTTTTTGCAGTTGCAACATTTTTAGAAGCATCCATAATGCCCATCCAAGTTCCACCCCAGTAATATGGCATTGGTCCATTAATACAAGCCCAGTCACCAACAGTAGATTCACCAACAGTAGCGTTATCAACAACTTTCTGTGTTGCATTAGGCATTAATACATATGGTAAACCCCAGGTAGGTAAGAAGTAAGCAAAAACTTGTTTTGGATTTCCTGCTGCATCTACTAATGAATCATTCATCCCAGCGAACCAACCTTGACCCCATTGTGTTGCTTGTGCTTCCCAACCGTTATCTCTGAATTCTTTAGCTGTTTCAATCATGTCATATACTTTTTGATCAATATTTAGTTTACCATCAACTACCCAAGGAGTTTCTCTATTTGCATAGTATAAGTTAGTAAAGTCTCCTGAAGAACATACTGCATATATATCGCCATTACTCTTGTCATGAAGAATCTTAGCAACTTCTTTAAATGAATCCATATCTTTCATCATTTCTTGTACTTTTACAGGATCGTCAGTTCCTAAATATTTTTTAGCAATGCTTCTTCTATAGAATACAGCACCTGGTGTTGCTTGATAAGAGAAAGCTTTTGTTGTTCCTTCGAAAGTCCCTACATCTAGAACGAAAGGATAAACTTCAATTGATTTAGCTTGAGGTACTAAATCATCAAGAGGTAATAAGAAATCTGATTCTACATAATCTCTTACGAATGCTGCTTCTAAAGCAATTACATCAGGAACATCACCTGAGCTTATAGCAGCTTTGACTTTTGTTTGGTATTCTCCATTAGTCATTGGAATCATTGTATATTCCACGTTTACTTCTGGGTGAGCTTCTTTGTAAGCTACAGCCATAGTGTTTAACTCGGTAGTAAAAGACCAAATTTTTAAAGTGCCACCCACTTTACCTGCATCTTTAGTAGCTTCTTGTTGCCCATTAGCAAATACAGAAGTTAGAGTCATGGAAATAATTAAAAATGATATTAATATTTTTTTCATTTTTTTCTCCTTTTTAAATTAAATGTTTTATCGAAAACGATTTCTATATATATAAGCTATCATATATATATAACTTGTCAATATCCGAAACATTGAAACATTTTTTAAAAGTGTTTATTTAAAATAATTTATAGATAAATATTTGTTAAGTTATTTTTTAAATATTTATTTATGAAAATATTTGCTTATATAGTATGAATTTATTTAATCAATATTTAAATTGTATATAAAATTTGTTAAGTAAATAACATAGTTAAAAACTGGATTATTTAAAAATTTATTTATAAATTTTTTTTTCGAAACATGTTTCTATAGCTTGTTATTGAAACCATTTTCTTATAAAAAATGGATAAAATTTTTTTTTGATTATTATTATTTCAATATAGTTGAGTTATGATATACTGATAGATAAATATGCATATTATAATGTGTATGTTTTAAATTATTTTCTATTGGGAGGATTTAATGAGTGATTATTTAGCATTGGCTAATTCAACTATATTATATCTTATTGTTGCGGCTATTCTACTTTTTGTTTCTTTATTTTGTTTTACTTTTATTATTAGAAGTTATAAAGCTGGAATTAAAATGGGAATGGAAAAGAATTTATTGAAAAAAGCTATAACCTCTGCAGCAACTTTTACTGCAATACCAAGTATTTCTATTCTTTTAGGAGTTTTGGCTTTAGGGGGAAATTTAGGAGTTCCTGTTGCTTGGCTAAGATTGTCTGTTATAGGTAACTTGCAATATGAAGCAACTGTTGCTCAAATTGCAGCTCAAGGAATTGGAAAAACTTTAAATAACTCTTTCTTAACTATGGATGATTTAGTAACAATATTATTAGTAATGACCGTTGGTATAATTTGGGGTTGTTTATTAACAATTTTCACTTTAAAACAATATACTAAAAAATTATCTCATAGATCGATAAAAAATATAGATTCAAATAAACCTTCTTTTGCAAATATAGCAATGGTTGCAATGTTTATTGGATTATGTGCAGCTTTCTTAGGTAATTATGTCGCAAATTTTATTGTAAATGGTGTAACTATTCCAATTTTTACGGCAATTATTTCTGCACTTGTAATGGCTTTTTTTGAATTTTTAATTAATAAAAAAAATTATAAGAGTTTAGAATCCTTTTCATTAGCTTTATCAATGATAATTGCAATGATAGCAACTGTAATTTTTTCATTGGTAATGTAAGGAGATAATGATGAATAAAGATTTTGATTATGATAAATATATTGAAGATACACATAAATTAGGTCGAATGTTTTTATCAATTGGAGTATTAGCTCTTTTATTTGCTCCTTTTATTATTGCTTATGTAACAAATGCTCACGTGAATTTGAAAGCTTTTGCTACGGCTATTTCTAAGGTTTTATTAATATATATTCCTTCTTGTATTGCTGAGTATTTAATTTATGTTCCATTACTTGGAATTGGTGGAGTTTATTTATCTTTTTTGACTGGTAATTTAACTAATCTAAAGCTACCTTGTGCTTTTAGTTCAAGAGAAATAGCAAAAACAACTGCGGGAACAAAAGAAGATGAAATAATTATGACTTTATCAATAGCAACCTCAGCTCTTACTACAATGCTAGTTATTGCCTTAGGCGTTTTATTAATTGTTCCTTTAACGCCTGTTTTACAAAACCCAATTATTAAACCTGCCTTCGATAATGTATTACCTGCATTATTTGGGGCTTTGGGTTATCAATATTTTATAAAAGATTTGAAGTTATCTACTTTTGCAATGGTATGTATGGTATTAATTTGTATTAGTATCCCTTCATTAATTGGAGACACTGGTACAATGATAATTGTAATTGGCGGTCTTTCAATTGGTGCTTCGTATTTGTTATTTAGAAGAAAGAATAAGGAGGATAAATAATGGAAGATAGAGAAGCTTTATATAGTTCAAAATTATCGAAAATGATTCAATATGAGACTGTTTCAATATATGGGGTAAAACAAAAAGAAAAATTTGAAGGTTTCCATGATTTATTAAAAACTCTTTTCCCAAATGTTTTTTCAAAGTGTGAAGTTTTAGATATAGAAGGTTCTCTTTTGTTTAAATGGGCAAGTTCTTCTCCAGTAGGAGATCCTATCTTGTTTATGAGCCATCAAGATGTTGTAGAAGCAACAGGGAAATGGACTAAACCTCCTTTCAGTGGCTTAATTGAAGATGGTGTTATTTGGGGTAGAGGAACTGTTGATACCAAAGGTTCTTTGTTTTGTATATTTCAATCTATAGAAGAATTAATAGAATCGGGCTATGATCCTTCAACTGATGTTTATATTGCTTCTTCTTGTGGTGAAGAAGTTTTAGGAGATGGTGCAGTAAAGACTGCTCAGTATTTAAAAGAGAAAAAAATTCATTTGCGTTTTTTAATTGATGAAGGTGGAATGATTGTTGAATCTCCAATGCCTGGTGTAAAAGGCAAATATGCAATGATTGGCAGTTTAGAAAAAAGTACAGGTAATTTTAAATTTATTGCAAAATCCTCAGGGGGGCATGCTTCAGCGCCTCCAAAAAATACTCCTATTGTAAGATTAGCTAAATTTATTTCATATTTTGATAAACATGATCCAACAGTTTCTAAGATGAATGATGTTACTGCAGAAATGTTTTCAAGACTAGGAAAGACAACTAAAGGGGTTATGGGTTTTTTAATGAGACATTCTAGAGGTTTTGCTCCTTTGCTATCTTTTGTAATCCCAAAAGTAGATAATATGGGTGCTGCAATGTTTAAAACTACAGTTGCTTTTACTACTACAAAAGGGGCTAATGGCTTAAATGTCTTACCTGAGGAAGCTTATGTTACTGCAAATGTAAGATTTATTAGTCATCAAGGGCCTTCAGAAATGTTAAAAATATTTAAAAAAATAGGAAAAAAATTTGATGTTGAAGTTGAAATAATAAATGAAGGTGGTGAATGCCAAGTTGTTGATTATAAGAGTGATGAATTTAAGTTGCTCGAAAGCGTAATTTTAGAAAACTGGGAGGGAGTTACTCCTTCGCCTTATACTTTAACTGGAGGAACTGATGCAAGACATTATATTTCAGTTTGTGAAAATGCCTTTAGGTTTGCTCCATTAGAGATTAATCATCAACAGTTAAACTCAGTACATGGCTTAGATGAAAATATATGCACAAATACATTAATTAAAGGTGTAGATTTTTATAAAAAAGTTGTTAATAAATTATAATTTATTTTTTTTCAAATAGGAGCTCCAGTCTTGGAGCTTTTTTTATTATTGTTGTAAAAACAACGTACAAGATATTGTTTTTTAATTATTATTTTTTTACTAAGTAAGAGATGAGGATAAAAAAATGATAATAACAGAAAAAGATTTTCTTTATGATATAATATTAAAATACCCAGAAACAAAAGAATATTTTATTTTAAATGGATTGAGGCAAGTGGAAGATGAAAAACTTTTATCTACATTTGGTAAGAGTCTATCTTTATCAGTGTTAATAAAATCTAAGAAATTGAATAAGAGTATATTTTTAGAAGAAATAAATAATCTGATTAATAAAGACCAAGTTGATTCATCATTAATTGAAAATGAAATAAAGAAGAACTCAGAAATAAAACTTACAGGGATTCTACCTTGTCCTGTAAGAATTCCTTTATTAGAAAGTTTAGAAAAATGGTTAGATAATACAAATAGAAAAGATATTGTTGATTATGAACTTAAAGCTGCTTCAATGGGAGTTGATTGGCTAAAAGAAAGTATGAATGAAGAGAATCTTTCAGATGTTTTTTTATCTGCTGGTTTTGATTTATTTTTTGATGATAGATATATGAATCAATTTAAAAAGAAAAAAATTTTTAAAGATCTAATCAAATTGCGAAAATATAATCAAGATTTTGATAATGATTATATTTCTTTAAGAGATCCAGATGGTGATTATTCAATTATTAGTGTAGTTCCTGCCGTATTTTTGATAAATGATGATGTTTTAAAAAATAAAAAAATTCCGACATCCTGGAAAGAGTTGATAAGTGGAGAATATGATAATAGTGTAAGTTTACCAATTGGTGATTTTGATTTATTTAATGCAATTTTATTAAATATCTACAAAAATTTTGGACTTGATGGTGTTAAAAGACTTGGTAAAACACTTTTGAAAAGTATGCATCCTTCACAAATGGTAAAATCTCATACTCATAATATTCAACCAGCAATTACTATAATGCCCTATTTCTTTACAAAAATGGCAAAATTTGGTGGTCCAATGAATGCCATATGGCCCTCTGATGGAGCAATTATATCTCCAATTTTTATGCTAACTAAAGCTGAAAAGGAAGAAAAACTTTCAGAAATTGCAAATTTTTTTGGATCAAAAGAAGTTGGAGAAATATTAAGTCATACGGGATTATTTCCTTCCACTAATCCTTTTGTTGATAATAATATACCAAAAGAAAATAAATATATGTGGATAGGTTGGGACTATATAAAAAAGAATGATATTGGTTTGATTTTACAAACATGTCTTAGAGAATTTGAAAAAGCAAGTGAGGATTTAATATGAATCTAATTACAATTTCAGGCCCACCTTCTTCAGGAAAAACATCAGTAATAGTAAAAACAATTGATGCTCTAAAAAAGAGAAATCTTAAAGTTGGTGTTGTAAAATTTGATTGTTTATATACAGACGATGATATTCTTTATAAGAAATTAAATATTCCTGTAAAAAAAGGATTATCAGGTGCTTTATGTCCAGATCATTATTTTGTTTCTAATATTGAAGAAGTTACTCAATGGGGAATAAAAATGGATTTAGATGTGTTAATCACAGAATCAGCAGGTCTTTGTAACAGATGTTCTCCTTATATAAAAGAAATCAAAGCAATTTGTGTTATTGATAATTTATCGGGAATTAATACTCCTAAAAAGATTGGTCCAATGTTAAAAGCTGCAGATATAGTTGTTATTACAAAGGGGGATATAGTATCCCAAGCTGAAAGAGAAGTTTTTGCTTCAAGAGTTAGGCAAGTAAACCCCAAAGCTATCACAATGAATATTAATGGTCTTACTGGTCAAGGGGCCTTTGAATTATCAACTTTAATACTTGATGCTAACCAAATAACTAGTGTAAAGGGTAAAGAATTAAGATTTTCTATGCCAAGTGCTTTGTGTTCCTATTGCTTAGGGGAGCGACGTATTGGAGAAGATTATCAATTAGGTAATGTAAGAAAAATGGATTTAGGTGGAAAATGAATAAAAATGAATTTATAAATTTAACTATTAATGAGGTGATAAATCAATACCCTTTTATGGACGATTATTTTAATGATAATAAACACTTATTTACAAATTATGATATCAGTCCTGTTAATAATTTGAATAATATTAAAGAACAAGAACTTGAAGATTTAGCAATAGATGTGGAGTTAACTTTAAATCATTATTTTCAATACTTTTTGCAAATGTTGGAATTTCTTGGTATTGATGAAGATAAAATAAATAGTTTAACAATTTTAAAAGGTTATGATAAATCAGGTAAGGCTGAAGAAAATGATATAAAAATTAGTGTTGGAGAAATCATTGCTATTGTAGGTCCTACTGGCTCTGGTAAAAGTAGATTACTTGCTGATATTGAATGGATTGCAGATAAAGACACGCCTACAAAAAGAAAAATTTTGATAAATGATAAAGAAGCAGATAAAAAATGGCGTTTTTCTTCTGGAAATAAAATAGTTGCGCAACTATCACAAAATATGAACTTTGTTATGGATTTAAGTGTTAAAGAATTTTTAGAACTACACGCTAATAGTAGACTTGTTGAAAATGTTGATGAAATTGTATCTAAAATAATTATAGAAGCAAATTATCTAGCAGGAGAAACCTTTGCTTTGGATACTCCTATTACAAGTTTATCTGGTGGTCAATCTAGAGCCTTGATGATAGCTGATACTGCAATTTTATCAAAATCTCCAATAGTTTTGATTGATGAAATTGAGAATGCAGGAATTGATAGAAAAAAAGCTTTAGCTCTATTAGTTAAAGAAGAAAAAATTGTATTAATAGCAACCCATGATCCTATTTTAGCACTTATGGCTGATAAAAGAATTGTGATTAGAAATGGTGGTATTAGTAAAATAATAGAAACTACAAATGAAGAAAAAATAATGCTTCAAAAATTAGAAGAAATTGATAATTTTATGATGAAGCAAAGACAAATAATTCGATTAGGCGAAGTTATAAAACTTGATTCACTAATTATAGATTAAAGGAGAAAGCTATGCACGATGGATGTACTGCAAAATTTGAAGATGGAATAGAAGTATTAAATAAAGTAAGAATGATGGGGTTTTCAAATGGTTATTTACCAATCCCATTTAAAATAGAATGTGAATGCGGTAATGAATTTGAAATGAAAACTTTTGAATCTTTTTGTGATAAGTGTAACAGGATTTATGCGGTTACACCTTGTCATGCGTTTGATATTGAAAATGTATCAAAGATAAGCTTATAGTTAATGTTAAAAAAGATTATTTTTTTGTAAAAAAAAGTTAATAAAAAATACATAAAAGTTACAAGATAAAGAATCAGAAAATTAAATACCTTTATACTATGTTACAACTTTAAATGTATATTAATATCTTGATGTATTTATCATATTAGTGTCATCTATAAAAAAAATAATGATTTATGGCAATAATCCTATTATTTTTAATTCTAGTAACAATTTAATTAATTTATCTTTTGATTTCATATAATTTAGATAGAATTATTTTCTTATAAAGAAACAATCTTAAATAGTTATCTAATATATAATTATCAATAATTTTTTATTTACACCATCCTTGATAATGATAAAATGCTTATAAGGGGTGGTTATGAGTCATTTTGTCTTGATAGTTTTTATACTCTATACATTAGTTGTTTTATTTATTGGTTATTATTCATCAAAACAACTATTTTCAAATGATGATTTTGCTGTAGCAAATAGAAGACTTACTCCTTTATTTTTAGCAGGAACTCTAGCTGCAACAGAGATTGGGATAGGAAGTTCTTTAGGAGTTTTTGAAAAAGCCTATGGAAATTGGAGCCTTTCTTCATCTTGGTATGTTTCTTCAATGGCAATCGCTTTTATAATCATATCCGTTTTTGCCCCAAAATTTCGAAAAACAGAAGTTAAAACAGTTCCAGAATATTTCAGAAGACGATATGGAAAAGCTTCTGGCTTTTTTTCTTCAATTATTATGATATTACCTTTAGTTGTACTAACCGTTATTCAGTTTGTTGCAGGAGGTAAAATTTTATCCATATTATTTAAAATTGATTACAAAATAGCTGTTACAATAATTGCAGTAATAGTAATTGCATATACAATAATGGGTGGAATATGGGCAGTAATACGAACTGATTTTTTACAAATAATACTTATAATATTAGGTCTATTTTTAGCAATCACTTATTCAATTCGATTATGCTGTAATTTTTCTTTTGCAGTAAAAAATATTCCTTTTGAAACGTTGAATTTATTTAAAGGTATTACTCCTTCAACAATCATTTCTTTGATAATAATGTATATTGCTACTTTTACTGTAGGCCAAGAAGTTTCTGGTAGTTTTTATTCAATGAAACACTCTTACGATTCAACAAAGGGTACAATTCTTGCAGCTTTTTTGATAATTATTTTTTCTTTTTTCCCTTCTTTTTTAGGAATTATTACACTTGCCTTACATAATATAGGGAGAATTGATTCTTCAATTGTTTTTCAGGATGGAGTTAGGTATGCTTTACCAAATTTAGTTATAAATTATATGCCTCCATTTATAATTGGACTATTATTTATTGGTCTTATTTCTGCAATAATGAGTAGTGCTGATTCTGATATACTTGCTTCAGGACTTATTTTTACTAATGACATTTATAAAATATATCTTGATAAAGAAGCAAATGATAAACAATTAATAAAGATTTCAAGAATTACAATGATTATGTTTGGAATAATTGCTTATTTATTAGCTTTATTTAATTCAGGAGCCATTATTAAAGTTTTGATTTTTGTTTTTTCATTACGAGCCGCAGGTGCTTTTATCCCTTATATTTTTGGGTTATATTGGAAAAAAGCATCATCAGTTGGAACTTTTGCTTCATTAATATTGGGTAGTTTGGCATTTATTATATTAGAAATATATGAAATTCGTATATTGGGCTTAGAATCTATTATTATTGCTTTAATTGTTAGTGGTGTTTCTTTTGTTGTTTTTAGCAAACTTTATCCACCAGTTATTGAATCTCTTGAATTAATTGATGGGTTTTAAAGATTTTTTAATTGAGTATTGTTCAACCATTTACCTTTAAAGTAATAGATAATAAATACTATTGCACTTAAATTCCAGGTAACAGGATAGGCGGAAAAGACTATTCTTATATCATAGAAGAATTTTAATGCTATTGTGATATAAGTTACTCTAAATAGACACCAAAATAAAAGCATTACAGCCATTGGTATAATTGATTTCCCAGCACCTCTATATATTCCCGCCATCGTATGCGATATTGCTAATTGTATAAAGAAAAATGCTGTTATTTTCGCTTTTAATATTCCTATTTCAATTACAGCTGGATCAGATGTAAAGATTTTTAAAAGAGAAGGTGAAAAGAAATATATAATTAAGCCTATTGATTGGGCAAGAATTATTGCAGAGATTAAACCAAATTTTGTTCCCTTTTTTACTCTATCGAATTCACCAGCTCCTATATTTTGGCTTGTATATGTTGTCATTGCCAAAGCAAAACTTGTAACTGGAATAAATGCAAATCCTTGAATTCTCATCATTGCCCCATTTCCTGCCATTGCAATAGGTCCGAATATATTAATACTTGATTGAACAAATACATTTGCTATTGAAATAACAGAATTTTGAATCCCGGAAGGAATTCCAATGATTAAAAATTGTTTTAATAGAGGAATATCTAATTTTATTTGTTTTATATATACTCTAAAAATATCTTTGGTTGTAAAGAGAATACGGTATGCAAGAAGAGCACTTATCCCTTGGCTAATTATTGTAGCAAGAGCAACACCTTCGGTTCTAAGATTAAAATATATTACAAATACTAAATCTAATATAATGTTAGTAATTGATGAGATAATTAAGAAATATAAAGGTCTTTTACTATCGCCCATTGCTTGAAGAATACCACTTGCACTATTAAACATAATAAGAGAACTGATTCCAAGAAAATATATTTGAATATATGTTGTTGCATCATCAAGAACTGAAGCTGGAGTTTTCATTAAAAGTAGAATTTTAGGTGCAAAAAAATACCCAAAAAGTGTAAGAAAGATACTACTGAGAATAGCAAATGCTACTGTTGTGTGAACAGCCTTTTTCACATTTTCTAAATTTTTAGCTCCAAAAAATTTTGAAATTACTACACCAACACCAATAAATATTCCAGAAAATAATCCTACTAAAAGAAATATTAAAGGACTACAAGATGTTATTGCAGCTAAAGCTTCACTTCCAACATATTTCCCAAGTACTATTGTATCAACTAACATATATAATTGTTGAAATAAATTACCTAGAAATATAGGAAAAGCAAAAGTAATAATATTTTTGCTAATTGAACCCGTAGTCATTAATTTTGTACTTGTTTTCATGATTATGATAAAAGTATCTCAATAATGAATTATAGTAAAGCAAAAAGAGGTAAATGTTATAACAAAAACCCATAAGCTAGAAAAATATTTTGCTAACTTATGGATAACTAATTTATGAAGATTGTTTTATACAAAAAGAGAAATAATAAATACGATAGCTATCGTAGTTACACCCATAATTGCCGTAACTCCAGTTTGGCATTTATAAGCTTCACGAGTATTCATATCACTAAATTGAGAGACAACCCAGAAATATGAGTCATTTGCATGAGATACAGTCATAGAACCTGCTCCAATTGCCATAATAACTAATACTTTTGCTATTTCGCTATCAAAACCTAAAGTAGCCATTAAAGGAGCTATCATTGCAGAAGTAACAATCATAGCAACAGTCGATGCTCCCATCGCTGTTTTAAGGAGTGCTGCAATAATAAAAGGTAGTAAAACACCAATGTGTAAATTTAATAAAGAGCCTGCTAATGCATCAGCGATAGGAAGGGATTTTAGAATTGCTCCAAAAGCACCACCTGCTCCAGTAATGGCTAATATACCTGCTGCGTTAGTAACTCCTTGAGAAACCCAACTTAATTTGTTTGGTTTTTCTGAAACAGGAATCAAAGTTCCAGCAATAACAATACCGATGATTAATGCAACAACTGGATTTCCTATGAAAGAAACAAATGAAGCAAAACCACCAATTCCAAAAGGATGAGAGGGGAAATCTGCAATTGATTTAAATGCAATTAAAATAATTGGAACAAGAATAGGAGAGAAAGAATGTAAAGCTGATGGTAATTTTCCATATTTTTCTTGTAATTCTTCAACAGTATTTTCTGGATTTGGTTTAATATCTACTTTTGAAGCAACTTTTTTTGCATAGAATAAACCAGCCATTGTAGCAGGAACTGATACCAAAAGACCAATTAGAATTGTTAATCCTAAATTAGCATTTAATGTTCCAGCCATTGCTATTGGACCTGGGGTTGGAGGAACAAGACAATGAGTTGCATATAATCCAGCAGACAATGCTGTTGCTAAAACTGCTAAACTTTTATTACTTTGTTCTGCTAAAGCTCTAGCGATTGGAGATAGAATAACAAAGCCAGAATCACAAAAAACTGGAATACCTGTTACATAGCCTGTTGCTGCCATTGTTAAGGCAGATTTGTCTTTTCCTACTAAATGTAGAATAGAGTTTGCCATTGTTAATGCTGCACCAGTTTTCTCTAGTATTGTACCAATAATTGTACCAGCTAAAATAACAATACCAATAGCTCCTAAAATGCTACCGAATCCATTTTTTACAGTATTAATAACTGTATTTGCGTCCATACCACAAAGTAATCCAACAACAATTGATATAGTTGTTAATACTATAAATGGATGAATTTTTAACTTACTAATGGCCAATACCATAGCAATAACTGCAAGAATGATCACAGAAAACATATAAATTGCTGACATTCTTTTTCCCTCCTATAAAATATCGGATTTTCCCGATTTTTTTAAATGTATAATTGCTCTGAAAAAATAAGATACAGTAAAGCAATTACATGTATCTAATTTGCTAAGCTCTAATATTTTATTTAATCTATAAATGCAAGTATTTTTATGTATATTCAAGTAATTTGCCATGTTTTGAACTTTTCCATCTTTTTCAATATAGGCTTCTATTGTCGAGTATATCCAATAAGAATTGGAATTATCAAGATTTGAAATTATATTTTTGAAATATGATAGTAGTAAATCTTTTGATTTGTTGTCGAAAACTAATAATATTATATCGTCAAGGTTATTACAGTTATAATATTTTCTATCATATGGTAACTTCATGATAGCTTTAGAAATAATAATCGAATTGTATAATTCTTCAATAGTATTAATTGTTGGACTAAATACTATTTTTTTTAAATCCTTGTTTTCTAATGTGTTTTTGATATTCATTAAATTATCAATTTTATTACTTTTACTTTTTAATAATATATAATAAGAAGGATATTCTAATAAAATATCTTGGTTTGAATTATATAATAAATTATTTTTCATAAAATAAATGATTTCATTATAAGATGGTTTTTTATTATTAAATGAGAAAATTATAGCTTGCAATGGATACTTTATTGAAATAGCTAAAGCGTCAGTAGTTTCGTTAAATTCATTTTCACAATTTTTTGTTGAAATGATTTCTGATAAATTTGATCTTAGCGTTATTCTTCTTTGTTCTTTTTTCATTGAATCAGCTTGATCAAGAAATAAAGAAGTACTAATGCTTAATAAAATTGCTGTTTGTTTTACTTCATCAGGGTTCCCAAAAATACCAATTACAGCTATTGCTTCATTATTTTTAATGATTGGTATATTTACACCTTGCTTTGCCCCTTCAAAATTGTCAATTTCATTTGGGTAAATATCAATTTCTCTTCTCTCTTTTATTGCTTTAAAGGCTCCAGAGTGAAAAGTTCCAATTCTTAGTGGATCGCTACTTGCAACAATTATTCCATTTTCATCCATTAAATTAACTGTATTTGGGGCTACTACATATGCTGTCTGTTGAATAATTTGTTGAGCAATCGCTTTAATATTTTTAATGCTCATAATAAAATTATATCTCCTGTAGCTACTTGATTAGCTTCAATAGAACTATTTTGTCTGAGATGCTCAGTGATTCTTTTTCCGCTACAATGACAAAAATATGTTTTTTTAATTCCTAAATTAATTAATTCTTTATTAGTTTTTTCTAAGTGCTGAGTTGAAACATCTTTAAGATGGACACCCCCAATTACTGTATCAATATCTAATTCAAATAAGGCGTTTATACTTTTAATAATTGAGAGAATTCCTCTGTGAGCACAACCTACAATTAGAGTTAGCCCATCTTTTCTTTTTTTTATTAATGCAACTTCATCAGAAAAAGAATCTTTTTCTAAATTAGATAATTCGCCATGGACAAATCTTTGAGGAATTTGTTCATGTTCATAATGTTGTTTAAAATTAGTTACAATATAGAGTGATTCTTCTATTTCGAATAAGGTATTTATTTCATGGATTTTTACTTTATTGTTTTCAAGATATTTTTTATCAAAACCACAACCTAAATAGGTAATTGTGCTATCATTTAAAGCATATTTTGGTTTAAAAAAATCTTTTCCAACATAAAGATTTTCGATTCTTTCTTTTTCTAAATAAGATAATAAACCACTGCAATGATCATAATGACTATGAGATAATATGATTGATTGAATATCATTTAGTTTAATATTCATTAATTTTGCATTATTATAGAAAATGCCTGTAGAGCCTACATCAAAAATAAGTTTTTTGTTGTTTACTTCAATTAATAAAGATAATCCATGTTCAATTTGTGTTGATAAAAGTTCACTTCTTGAATTTTCTAATAAAATAGTACATTTGTCCATAAATAATTTCAAACCTCTCTGAATAGATATTATTAGAGTAAATTTATCATAAAACAATAGTACAAATATACAAATTTTATTAAATAATTTTTGGTCAAAATAATTATAAAATAAGAAACTACTACACAAATTGTTACTTGTGTAGTAGTTAAGTTGGGTAATTAAATTAAAATTGAGAGGTTAATTATCTTAATAAGAAAAGATAAATTATGCTTTTTTAGCTTTTCTTTTTGCTTTGAAATTTTTATATAATGTTGTATTGGTTACAAAAGTTGCAACAATAACTAATAGTAATATTAATGCAACAGGTCTTGTAAAGAAAGGTTTTAAAGAACCTTCAGAAACCATTAAGCCTCTTCTAAGATTTGCATCTGCCATTTGTCCTAAGATTACTCCAATAACCAAAGGAGGAACAGGGAATCCGTATTTTACAAGGTAGTATGTAATTATACCCATTGGAATCATTAGATAAAGGTTAAATATTTTTAATCCTAGAGCATATGAACCAATTATACAAAGAATACCAACAACAGGCATAAATAAAGCTGAAGGAACTTGTAAAATCTTTACAACTTTTGGAGCTAAGAAAATACCACAGAACCACATTGCAAATGAAGCAAGTAATAAGATTGCAGCAATTTCAGTAATAAATCCAGGCCTATCAATTTGAAGCATTGGTCCTGGAGAAACTCCATGAAGTAGTAATGCCCCTAAAAGCATAGCAGCAGGAGGAGACCCTGGGATACCCATAGATAATAATGGAATCATTGCTCCACCAATACAAGCATTATTTGCAACTTCAGTTGCTATAATACCTTCTTCACAACCTGTTCCATATAATTCAGGTTCTTTAGAAGTTCCTTTCGCAGTACCATAAGATACCCAAGCAGCAATATCTTCACCAATTCCAGGAACAGAGCCAATTCCAACACCAATTAGAGCTGATCTAACAATATGAGGAAGTTTTGATCCGAGAGATTTCCAAGAAGGAATTATCTTATCAAGTTTTGTAGCTTTTGGTGTGAGTTGTTTTTCTTTTAGTACTTGAATTATTTGTGGAATACCAAAGGCTCCAATTAAAACAGGAACTGTTTCAATACCACCTTCAAGAGGATAATATCCTAAAGTAAATCTTGGATATACTTGTAAGCTATCTGTTCCAACCATTGCTAAGAAAAGACCAAAGAAACCAGCTAACCAACCCTTTTGAACTGTGTCTTGTGTCTGGACAGGAAATACTTCCACTAATTAATATTCCAAAGAAAGCTAATAAGAAATATTCAACTGATGTAAATTGTAAAGCTAATTCAGAAATTAATGGAATGAATATAACTACAAAAATAATAGAAAAAATAGTTCCTATTGCTGATGCAGTTGTTGTTAAACCTAAAGCCTTACCAGCCAAACCTTTCTTTGCCATTGGATATCCTTCCATAGCTGTTGCAGCAGAAGCAGCTGTGCCAGGTATGTTAAGAGTTATAGCTGAGAAAGAACCCCCATAAACTGCTCCAACATAAATTGCCATTAATGCAACCATAGCAACATTAAGGGACATTCCATAAGTTAAAGTTGTTAATAATGCAACACCTAGAGTTGCAGTTAGCCCAGGAAGTGCACCAAAAATTATTCCCATAAATGTACAACCAAATAATAGTAATAATTGAGATGGACTTGTTAAAATTGATCCTATCTGGGCGAAGAAAACGGAAAATTGATTTAAAATAGTCATATTTTTATTCTTCTCCCTTATTTAATCGCATAGTATATTAAATACATAAAATTCATTATAAATCCTTCTTTTGGCATAGGAATTCTAAGCGCAAAGCGGAAAACTGCTGCAATTACAATCGGTGTAATTAATGATACACCAAGAGCTTGATGATATTTTTTTATTAGTTCTTCTTTAATATCACTTGCATATACTTTTTTTCTTATATAGAAAATTAAAATTATTAATTCAATGAATGCTAAAATATCAGTTGTGAATACAAATAAATTATCTAAAATAACATTTAAAGTTGTAAGTCTCACAATTAAATTTATTTCCATTAATAATGAATAAAATTTCAATGATTCTTTAATTATTTTAAAATCATCAAAGTAGAAAATACTTATTGTATAGGTTAAATACAGAGCAACAGCTATACAAAAGTCTAACATTCTTAGATGTACAAAAACTAACCAAATTAAAGGGATTAGAGTAGCTAACATTCTAATCAGAGATTCATTAAAAAGAGGTTCTTTTTTTCTTTCGGCAATATTCTCTTTTAATAATTCTAATCCACCTTGTTTTAGAGCAAAAATAAAAATAGAAATTGAAAGTAGAATTATAGCAATTCCTATAATAATTGGCATTAATGCTGGAGAAACATACCATACACTTTCAACCCCACCGTAAGAATCTTTTAGAGGCATTTGGAAAGCGCCAATTAATATAAAAATTCCTAAAATTAAAAAGAGTGTACTGATTATTAAATCGGCACTTCTCATGTTTTTGTTTTTGTCGTCTTGATTCATATCTATTTCCTTTAAAAACCCCACTGGTTACCCAGTGGGTATTTTAAGATTTTTTAAATAAAGTTATTTTCTTGGAATTCCAAGTGTAGCAGGGTCAACTTCAGCTGCACCTAATTCATGTAATGTCCAAGAGAATTTTGATTCTAAGTTTTTAAAGATATCTTTAGCTTCTGCACCATATTTACCACTTAAGTTGTAATAATGTTGTGCACCAAAGTCTTTAACAGCTTGTGATTTCATAGCTTCTGCAAATGCATTTTCTAATACAGTTTTCTTTTCTTGTGCTACATCAGCTCTTACAGCAAAACCAATTTGTTGGCCTAATGGTAAGAAGTTTGATAATTCAGCATAGCTGTCGAAAGAAGAAGGAATATTAATAGAACCTAATTTATATGCATCAGGAGTCATCATTGCTAATGGTTTTAATTTACCAGCTTTAATCATTTCTGCTTGTTCTGCAACAGATGTAATTACAACAGTAATTTCACCAGTCATAGCAGCATTTTGAGATCCTGCAGAACCATCATAAGGAATAAATGCTAATTTAGCTCCTGAACCTTCCATGAATGCAAGTAGATTTAAGTGGTGAATAGAACCAGGTCCGCCAGCACCAGCTTTAATCTTGTTAGGATTTTGCATTGAAGCTTTTACTAATTATTCAAGTGTATTATAAGGGCTATCTGGAGTTACAGATAAAATATCAGGTGATCCACCTACAATAAAGAAATCCCATACATCCATTGTATGATTCCAACCAAATACAGCAGCAGTTGTGTTTGATTCAGATAATCCACAAAGTGTATAACAGTCAGCAGGTTTATTATATGCTTCAGTCATACCAATCATTCCAGCTTTACCGCCAGTAACGTTGTTAACATTGATGTTAACTTTTAATACTTTTCCCATTTCTTCCATGATGATACGGTTACATGAATCAGTTCCACCACCAGCACCCCATACTACTATGTCAGTAATATCTCTTGAAGGATACTCTTGTTGAGCTTGAGCGAATAGTGATCCAAATGCTAGGGATACCATCATTAAAGTTAATAAAATTTTTTTCATAACAAGCTCCTTTGAAAATTTATTATTTATCAATTTTGTATACAATATCTTATTATTAGGTTTTTACTATTGTCAAGTTTTTTTTTAAAGTTTTTTATTATGTTCCTAATTTCAAAAATGGTTTTTGTATTTAAAAAACAAAAATAGGGGATATTATCCCCTATGATGAATGTAAAAATATTATTTATCTGGTTTTATTTAATGTAGAAACAATTTTATCTCTAGAGTTTAATAAATGTTGTTCCATGGCTTTTTGTGCTTTTTCTCCATCTCTGGCTTTTAAGGCTTCAATAATTGCATGGTGTTCTAATAAGGAATCATGCATAGGTTTTACTAATCCTTTTTGATAAGATCTATTCAAAAATCCTAATGAATTTCTTACTTGAGATATTAAAGGGTTTTCTGCTAAAAAAATGATTTTTTTATGGAAGTCTTTATCTGCAATAGTATATTGCTTAATCATGTTACTATCCATATCATTTTCAAAAGAATCAAAACTATGGATTAAATTCTCAATATCCTCATCACTTGCTCTCTCACAACATAATCTTATAGCTATACCTTCTAATCCTGCTCTTATTTCAAATAAATCACAAAGCTCTTTTGGAGAAAATTCTTTTACAAAAAAACCTTTTCTTGGTTGTTGGATTAAATAATTTTCACCAACTAATCTATTTAGAGCATCATTAATTGGTGTTAGACTTATATTGAATCTAACAGCTAAATCATTTTTATTAATTTTTTCTCCCACAACAAATTCATTGTTTTCTAAGAGCTCTTTAATCTTATCATATATATAGTCTTTTACACTTTTGTTTTCTAATTTGTTATCCATTTTTAACCTCTATTTTCTAATAATTGAATTAATTTGTTTTTTGTTGAACCATATATATGGTAATACATTAGCTGTGAAGCACTAAGGCTATCATTTTCAATAAGGGCATCAAGAATGTTTTTATGATCTTGAAGTGATTTTTCCATTGGCTTTAATAAATTTACAGCATGCATTAAAGGTACGTATTTTTCTAAAATCTCAGCAATAAATGTATTATTTGAGCTATCAATTATTAAAGTATGAAATTCATTATCTAATGTTTTAAATTGAGCTTCGTCATTATTCTCTATTGAAACTTTCATTTGTGATATATTTTCTTGTAGCTTAAGAATTTGATCACTGCTAATATTTTTTGCAGCTTGTTCGCATGTAAAAGGTTCTAATCTTCCTCTTATTTCAAAAATTGATAATAAATCATTATTAGTAAATACTCTAACTCTTGTTCCTCTTCTAGGAATTGTTTCTGTTAATTGTTCACTAGTTAATCTGTTCATTGCTTGCAATAATGGTGTTCGACTAATTCCTAATTGATTAGCTAATTGTACTTGATTAAGCTTTTGTCCTGGCTTTAGTTTACCAGAAATAATCATTTCTTTTAATTTTTTGTAGGCTTTTGTTCCTAAATCATCAAACAATATTGCATTACTTTCATCTATCATCGTTTTACTCTTGTATATAAAATTTTAATTTATCTTATCATAGCAATTAAATAATTTAAAGAAAATAATAAATATTTTTGTTGACATGATATAAAATCCATTTTATTATAAATTAAATTTTGAATACAGAATTTTTATAAAGAGGTTGTTATGATTGGTGTTTCTCCATCTTTTTTCTTTTCTAAATATACTACAGACTTTACTGTGGAAGATTATATTGATGGATTAACATTTTTAAAAGAAATGGGAATTGATGCTTTCCAAGGAGAAATATATAAAAAAGAAAATATTTCTGATTGGGAAGAAAATTCTCATAAATTAGCAAAAAGGTATAAAGAACTCAATTTAAATATGAGTTTATTTGTTGCTCATTTTTTCATTAATTATACTTTAAATTTTGATTCTTTATTTGATTATTCTTGTTTATCTGAAATAAAAAGAGTTTGTGATATTGTTAAGGATAATTTTGAAGAAGTTGATACTATTGTAATTCCTTTTGGTAAATATCAAGTAAAAGATTATAAAAAAGAAAATTATCAGTTAATTAGAACAAGATTAATTGAACTAATAAAAAACATTACAAATATATTAAATGCTTATGATTTTAAATTAGCTCTTGAAATTATTCCTGGTTCCATTATCGGAGGAGTTGATGGATTGGTTAGATTGATAGATGAAACTAATGCAGATAATTTAGGTTATAACTTTGATACTGGACATGCCTATTGTAGTGGAGAAGTATTGACTTTAGTCCCTTCTAAGCTTAAAGGTAAAATTTTTGGAACTCATCTAAAAGATAATTTTGGAGATGTTAATCTTTCCCTTGTAATGGGAAAGGGCAATATTAATTGGGAAGAACTTTGTAATTCATTAAAGTATTTTGGATATAATAGAAGTTTGGATTTAGAAATTAGTAGTAATTGTGAGAATGTAATTAGAGACTACTCAATTGCGGTAGACTATTTAAAAAAACGTAATATAGGTATATAGATAGGAGGAATGATAAAAAGTAATAGTAAGTAGTTTACAGAAGAATTCTTGTTGGGTGTATACTTTTACACATAACAAGAAAGCTAAGATGCAAGTTCGT
>RZYO01000351.1 GCA_009930325.1 Spirochaetia bacterium
TTTTTATTTAATTTTTTTTTATTTTTTTTTATATCCATAGTGGTTATTACTAAGGTTCAATTCCTTAGGTGGATTTTGAGGTGTTTTTAATGGTAAATAACATAAATGATTTAGAATATAAAAAATTTACAGAAGAAGATGAAGGGATTTTTGTTAAGACTAAAAATTATAATTATGTGAGTGATGTTTTTTTTAGAGTAGAAGATTATGAGCTAACTAGCACTTATGCTGATGTAGGAGAAGAGATTGATGTTAGTGGATGTAATAAGATTGGTATATATGTTTCTGGAGTTGCTAATGATAGTGCAAATTGTAAATTAAAGATAATAACTAGATTAGAAGAAGATGGAGATGATTATGTTATTGATGGATTTACTGAAAAAACATTATGGACTACTGCTGTTGATACTAATGTTTATTATGAATTAGATGTTGGTGCTATGGTTTTATTACAATTACAACTGAAGGCTGATGCTATTGAAGAAGGAGAAGATGTTGGTTTAGTTACTATTGATGTAGTGAAAAAATGATTATTGAAGAAGAAAAGGTGGTAGTTTTGGAAGAACATAAATGTAGTAAAGAAACAGAGATTGCTTTAATTAAACAAAATCAAGAATATATTAATCATAAAATAGAAGAAATCCATAAGGTAATTGTAGGTAATGGACGACTTGGATTGGCTGATAAGATGGCTCAAATAGAAGGAGCTTTGAGATTTACACAAGTTAGTTTTGGTATATTAATGGGCTTAATAAGTGTAGTTATAGGTTTT
Organism: Spirochaetia bacterium; assembly: GCA_009930325.1. Taxonomy (GTDB): domain Bacteria; phylum Spirochaetota; class Spirochaetia; order Sphaerochaetales; family Sphaerochaetaceae; genus Pleomorphochaeta. The sequence goes on from RZYO01000351.1 coordinate 773, forward strand.
TTAGCTTTGTTTAGGTAATAAAATGGATATAAGTATAGAAAGTATAAGAAATGCAGGAGGATTTAATACTGAGATTATTACAGATGCACAAATAGAACAAGCGATAGAAATAACTAAGAATAATGTAAGTAGATATATGAATACAAAATTAGAACCTGAAGAGGTTATTAGTGTATTAGAAGGTAACAATGATTATATTTTAAGTGTAGATGATGGACCTATATTGAGGATTGATGAATTGTGGATAGGAACAACAGAAATAGATGTAAAAAAAGTTATTTTTAATAATAGTAGAATGGAGTTAAAAAAGGATGCAGAATTAAGATATTTTATTAATTGTGATGAAAACATTAGAGTAAGATATTATTATGGTTATTTAGTTAATAGTTTTAAGGTATTTAGTTTAGAAGACATTGAGGCTGGCGAGGGAGTGAGTTTTGAAGTTGAGAGTATAAATGGGTTAAGTGTAGGCGATTGGTTAAATATCGTTGATATTAGTGGGCGAAAACAAGCTGTTAAGATTATAAATATAACTGATAATATAATTACGATAGATAAGAGTTTGTATAATTATAGTGGAAGTTATTTAATTTATAAGTTGGATGCTCCTGATTATATTAGGAGATATATAGAGTTAGAGAGTGC
>RZYO01000352.1 GCA_009930325.1 Spirochaetia bacterium
TTTTTATATTGATGTTACTAATAAAATTTGGTGCGAGAGATGGGACTTGAACCCACACAAAGCATAGCTTCTGCAGATTTTGAGACTGCCGCGTCTACCATTTCGCCACTCTCGCAAAGCCAAAAATATTATAGCATATAACTGCTATAATTTAAATACTATTTTTTATTTTCTAACATACTATTGTAATGTTACAATTGATGTGAAACAGTTTTGTATAAAAAAAGTGATTCAAGTCGTATAATTGAGTTATTGAAACAAATTAATACGAAAGGACATGAATCACTATGAATATTATAAACGAATTTAATCAAAAAAGCGAGAGGTATTTGCCTCATAGTTTAGACACTAAGTATTATTCTGTATTATCTTTTAGAAATGGCAATAGAGCCTCTTATGTTTGTCGTAAATATCATATTTCTAAAGCCTCTTTATCTAGATGGAATAGAAAATTTGATGGTACTAAAGATTCTTTGATTGATGCTTCTCACAAACCTCTTTCTATTCATCCTCTTGCTCATACTTCTTTAGAAATTAAATGGATTAATGACTATATTAGAAGAAGCCCTCATATTACTGTTTGTGAATTATGGTACAAGCTTAAAATTTATAAAGGTTATAATAGACATCCTGCTTCTCTTTATAGATTTCTTAGAAGAATTGGTTATTATAATGAAGTTAATATTAATCATACTTCTAAGCATAAAAACAAACATTATGATACTCCTAAAGACATTGGTATTAAATGGCAGGTTGATGTTAAATTTGTTCCTAACGAATGTAAATGTGCTTCTTTACCTAACGATAAAAAATATTATCAGTGGACTTGTATTGATGAGGCTTCGCGTGAAAGATTTATTTATCATTATGAAGAACATACTCCTGCTAATACTGTTGATTTTATCTATAGATGCTTCTTATTTTATGGCTATAAGCCTATTGAAATACAGACTGATAATGGTACTGAGTTTACTTGGAATCAAGACAAGATGAAGAAAAAACATCCTTTAGATGAATTATGCATTAGAGAAAGTATTATTCATCATAAGATTAAACCTAGAACTCCAAGACATAATGGTAAAGTCGAAAGAAGCCACAGATGTGATAATGAGAGATTTTATAATTATTTGAAATTTTATTCTTTAGATGATTTAAGATATCAAGCCAAAATATATTTAAAAAGATCTAACAATATTCCTATGTCTGTTCTTGGGTATAAAACTCCTGTTCAATTTAGAATAAGATTAGAACAAAATAAAAAATTAACTCAATTTTCTTGAATTAATTTTTGTACTATTTTTGTTTCACATCATTTACAAATATACAAACTTCTTGATATAAAAAAATAACCTCTTACTTTATTTTCTACAATTATTTTAAATTTAGTGTATAATTT
>RZYO01000027.1 GCA_009930325.1 Spirochaetia bacterium
TAACAATTCACTTTAACCAAATAATTAGCTAGTTTTCTCTCTTAATGGACAAAGTCGCTTTCATCATACTTGGACATTATCACTTCCTTTTAAGAAAAAAAATATTACTTTAAAATTTTCTATTGACATAAAATGAAATATTTTATAGGTTAACACATGTCTTAAGGGGGCGTAGCGAAGATGGTTATCGCGTCGGCCTGTCACGCCGAAGATCGCGGGTTCGATCCCCGTCGCTCTCGAAATGGCTCTTTACAATTGTAAGGAGCTTTTTTTATCTTTAATGAGTTATAAATCTATTAAGAATTAAAAATCTAGGTTAAAATTAAACCAAGGAATGGAAAATATGAAATATGATTATGATTTAATTGCTCATTACTTAAAAGTTGATAGAGATACTTTTAATAGAGAAATAAAAGATAAAGCTTTTGGTGTATTAAATAATGAAACAAAATCACAAGTATATACCGGTGGCTTATTAGCCTTAACAAATATATGTGTTAATAATTGTCATTATTGTGGATTGAATAGAGAAAATGGAACAATAAATAGATTTACACTTAATGATGATCAAGTAAAATCTTCTATGAAAATTGTAAAAGAAATGGGATTGAAGAGGATATTATTAATAGGTGGAGAAAATCCTAAAATATCTCTAAATTCGTATTTAAAATATATTGAAGAAGCAAAGAAAAATGATTTAGAAATAAATTTAGCAATGGGTGTATTTTCAAAGAAAGAGTATAAAATATTAAAAGAAGCAGGACTTGATTATTATACAATTAAATTTGAAATATCAAATCCAAAAATATTCAATTCTTGCAATCCAGATATTACATTTGAAGAAAGAATGAAAGCTATATATGAGGTAAAAGAAGTTGGATTAAAACTTGGTACGGGCAGTATTGTAGGCTTAAAAAATCAGAGTTTTAAAGACTTGGTAAATGATATTTTATTAACTAAAGAATTAGAAGCAGATTGGGTTCCAATAGTTCCTTATATACCTGCAAAAAATACAATTATGGCAAAGGATACTCCTTTTGGAGATGTTGATATATTATTAAGAAGTATTTCATTATTAAGAATATTATTACCAAATTCTCAAATTACAGCAGGACAACCAACTCAAAATTCTACTTTAGGTTTTGCTGATAAAGAAGGAAATATGGATGCAATGAGGCATGGTGCTAATAAATTATTTGTTGAAGTTACTCCTTTTGCCCTTCAAAAAGATTTTGAAATAACTCAAGGTAGGAAACTTCTTCAATTGCAAAAAATTGATGAAATGTTAGATGCTTTAAACTTAAAGCGAGTATAAAAAATAGGGGATAAATATGAAAGTAATAGTTGGAATGAGTGGCGGAATTGATTCTTCAGTTGCAGCATATCTATTAATAGAACAAGGCTATGATGTTAAAGCAATTACCATGATATTAGGTAATTCTGAGCAAGCTTTAAATACTACTAGTAAAACAAATTATTGTTTTGCTCCAAATAAAGAAGATGAATTAAAGAAAGTTAAAGAGATTTGTGATAAATTAGATATTGAAAGTGTTTTTCTTGATTTATCTACTAATTTTCAAAATACCGTATTAAAAAACTTTAAAGATGAATATTTAAATGGAAGAACTCCAAATCCTTGTGTTTGGTGTAATTCAAAAATTAAATTTAAAGCAATGCTTGATGAAGCTATCAAAAACAATATTGATTTTGATAAATTTGCAACAGGACATTATTCTAGAATTATTGAAAAGAATAATCGATATTGTTTATATCGTGGAAAAGATTTAAAAAAAGACCAAAGTTATTTCCTCTATAGATTAACTCAAGAACAATTATCAAAAGTATTATTTCCTCTTGGTGATTTAACAAAAGAAGAAGTTAGAGCTATTGATGTAAAATTGGGTTTTCATAAAGAAGAACAAACAGAAAGTCAGGATTTTTACGATGGAGATTACACAGAGCTATTAAATGTTGAAAACAAAGAAGGAAACATTGTTGATCAAGATGGGAATATCTTAGGTAAACATAAAGGTTTATTTCATTATACAATAGGGCAGAGAAAAGGCTTGGGAATTGCAGCAGAGAGACCATTATATGTATTAAAACTAGATACAAATAAAAATGAAGTAGTAGTTGGGTTTCAAGAAGCTACATATAATACAATAGTCGAAGCAACTGATATTGTTTGGGGTTCAAGAGAACATGTAAAAAATGAAAAATTAGAAGCAAAGATAAGAAGTACTGGTTATCCTTTAAAAGCTTTAGTAAATTCATATTTTAATGAAGAGGGGAATGAAGTATTGGTAGCAGAATTTGAAGAGCCAATTCAAGCAGCTACTATTGGTCAATCTTTGGTAATATATGATGGGGATGAGGTTGTTGGTGGAGGAATTATTTCTTCTACAAAATAACACAATAAGTTATGAACCTAATAAAAAAAATAATATTTTTCTTTTCATATTGAACATTATATTCTATAATAGAGAAAAATAAGTAAATTAATCACCATAAATAAACTAAGCCTAAACTAAAAATTTTTGCTTAGTTTTTTTTATTGAATATTTTGCTTTATAATAAAAAAATAAATTCTTTGTACAATATAACTCAAAATTATTATTATATGTTTAACTTTATTGTTTATTTTTTCTCTTTGTGTTTAAATAATTAGACACAAGATTTTAGGAGAAGTTTATGAGAGTTATAATTGAAAAGGATTATAATAATTTATCTGCATGGGCAGCTAGATATATTGCGAATCAAATTAATGATTTTAATCCATCTAAAGATAAACCTTTTGTTTTAGGTTTACCTACAGGTTCAACACCTTTAGCAACTTATAAAGAATTAATTAGATTGTATAATGAAGGTTATGTTTCATTTGAAAATGTTGTTACATTTAATATGGATGAATATGTAGGTTTGGATGAAAATCATCCTCAAAGTTACCATTATTTTATGTGGAGTAATTTCTTCTCTCATGTTGATATAAAAAAAGAAAATGTTAATATTTTAAACGGAATGGCTACTGATTTGGATAAAGAATGTCTTCAATACGAAGATAAAATAAAAAGTTATGGTGGAATAGATTTATTTTTAGGTGGAATTGGTGTTGATGGACATATAGCTTTTAATGAACCATTTTCTTCCTTAGCTTCTAGAACAAGAGTAAAGTCATTAACTTATGATACAATTGTGGTAAATAGTAGATTCTTTGATAATGATGTTTCAAAAGTCCCAACGACAGCTCTCACAGTGGGTGTAGAAACCATTACTAGTGCAAAAACAGTAATTATATTAGTTAATGGACACAATAAAGCTACAGCTTTAAAAATGAGTGTAGAAGGGGCTATATCTCAAGCATGGACCTGTAGTGCTTTACAAGCTCATAAAAAAGCAATACTAGTAGTAGATGAATCTGCTTGTGGTGAATTAAAAGTTAACACTTATAAATATTTTAAAGATATTGAAAAAAATAATATAGACCCTGATTCTTTATTAAAATAATCAATTTTTATTAAATTATATCATCCCTTTTTTTATATCATATAAAAAAAGGGATAAGTTTGTACTTGAATTAATATTTTATTATTGATAATAATAAATAAAACATTTTTTAAGGGAATAAATTATGAATATCGTTTGTCTTGATTTAGAAGGGGTCTTAGTACCAGAAATTTGGATTGCATTTAGTAAAGAAACAGGAATCGAAAAACTCAAGTTAACAACAAGAGATGAAAGTGATTATGATAAACTAATGAAATATAGAATTAATATTCTTAAAGAACATAATCTAAAATTACAAGACATTCAAAATACAATTAGTAAAATTAATGTTTTAGATGGTGCAAAAGAATTTCTAGATGAACTTAGAAGCTTAACTCAAGTAGTTATTTTAAGTGATACTTTCAGTGAATTTGCAGCCCCTCTTATGAAGCAATTAGGATATCCAACAATTTTATGTAATGATTTGATTGTTGATGAAACTGGGATGATTGTTGATTATAGACTTAGAGCACAAGATGGCAAAAGAAAAGCTATTGAAGCTTTTAAAGCTTTAAATTTTAAGACATTTGCAGCTGGCGATTCATATAATGATTTAACTATGATAAAAAAAGCTGATGGTGGTTGTTTATTTAGAGCTCCTCAAAGTATTCTTGATGTTGAAAAGAATTTAAAATTAACAACAACATATGAACAATTCCTTGCAGAAATAAAGACTTTTCTTAATAATAATTAATATGAACAAAATACAAAAAAAAATAATAGCTTCATTAGTAATTTTAATAATTAGTATTGTGGTAGGTTTTTCACTATTATCTATAATTTATAATGGAAACCCACTTTTAGAAGCTATTGTTGCTATAGTTGTAATTTTTGTAATTATTGTCTTGATTGTTATCTTAAAAAACTTTATTAATTCTTTTAAAAATAATAATTAAATTAGGCTACTAATGTTGCTTTTTTAGTATCAAAATCCAAATTGTTATATTGCCCTTAATATTTGTCTAGTAAAAAATAACTAATTTTTACAATTACTTATTTTTTTTATGAAAAACATATTGACTAGAATTGAGTTTTTATTCATTTTACGTATATCAAAAATACACGTGGTGACAGAACGAATAGGAGTATGTTATGACACGCGAATTCATAGATGAAATGAAAGAAGCTCTTAAAGCAGAAAAAAACGCTATTTTAGATAAACTAGCAAGACAAGATTCTGATTTTAAGGATTTAGTTAGTGCCAAGACTATTAATGATAGTATTGATTCAGTGACTGAGGAATTAGCTTTTAGCAAAATTCAATTTACCGCTGTTCATGATTATAATAAGCTTCAAGCTATTAATAATGCAATATCTCGTATTCATAATAAACAGTATGGATATTGTTTTCAATGCGGAAAAGAAATTCCAGAAAATCGTTTAAGAGCAATTCCTTATGCTGTAGTATGTGTTGAATGTAAAAATAACCAAGAAAAAGAAACATTTAGAAGAAGATAAAAATAAAAGGTTCACAAATTGTGAACCTTTCAATTTTTAGAAATATGGATTATTTCTTTCTTGTTTAATTGAAGTCTGTGGACCGTGTCCGGCAAGGACAATTACCTCATCTTCTAATTGCATTAATTGATTTAGGCTTTTTACAATTTGATCATAACTTCCGCCTATTAAATCGCATCTACCAATACTATTTGCAAATAATGTATCTCCTGAAAAAAGGATGTTATTTTCTTCACTATAATAGCAAACACCTCCTGGTGTATGTCCTGGTGTAGCAATTACTTTTAATCTGCAATCATCTAAAAATTCTCCGCCTTTAAGAGTGTAGTCAGCTTCAGGTAAGTTATTTATTTCTTCTTTAAAACTCTGCAGGAAAGTCAAATCAAAACAATACTTATTAATAAAAGCACTACCTTCTTTTCCAAGATAATTTAAATCTTTTTCGCCAACGAATATTTCTAGAGAAGGATATGTTTCAACTAATTTTGGCAATCCCATAATATGATCCCAATGCCCATGAGTTAATAAGATTGATATAGGTTGTACATCCCTTTTTTTTATAATATCAATAATCTTATCAGCATTAGCCCCTGGGTCAATTATCCAAGCACTCTTTGTCTCTTCATTTCCTAAGATGTAACAATTAGTTTGGTAAGGTCCGACAATTATGGAATCAATAAACATTTTCTTTAATCCTATTTCTATTATTTTTTTTTGGAATAAGTGATTGAAGCAGTACGACCTTTAATATCGGTACCTTCTAAAACTTCAATTGCTTTTTCACAATTCTTTTCATCCATTGTGATAAATGAATATTTATCATGAACTCTTATGCTATAAATATCTTCTCTCTTGATATTTAATTTTTCTTGAAGTAAAGCAGAAAGCTCTCTTGTGTATAACTTTTTCATTTTACCAACATTTAAATAAAGCGTTTTAGCCCCTTGTGGAAGTTCTTTTTCTTTTTTTGGTTTAATAACTTCTTTATTTACTGGTTTAGTAACTTTTTCAATGTTTGTATCTGCAAAAGGTTTTTTTGCTTTACTAATTGGTTTGCTTTTTTGGACTCTTGTCCTTTGAGAATTATCATTTTTATTATTTTTTGTAAGTTCTCTTAACAAGTATGCCATAAAATATCCGCGAAGTCGCCATGGGACATTTTTTTTGATGAGTTTTCTTAGGGATTCTAATTCTTCAGGATTTGGGTCAGTTTCTGTTTTTCCTGATAGTAATTTAATTTTCCCGATAAGTACATCCTGTTCGGTAGGGGTGCTCTTGTTAATATTATCCATGAGCAAATCTCCTTAAATCTAATTACTACACTCACTGAGTTTTAGTGTAGTTCCTTTTGTGCAGTAAATTATATTATACTGTATTTTACTAAGGTTAGGAAAAGGCACCTACCTTAGCTCCAAGGATACCTCTCGGTCACACTCGGCTAATCGATAAACTTATAGTCCTGCAAAATATCGATTACTTTTGAGCATATAAAAGAATTAATAGCTTTGTCAAGGAAACAATTATTTGCTATATTACACTTATGGCACTCAATTATAAAGAACAAATAGAATTAAAAGATGAAGAAATAAAAAATGCAAAAGAAAACCTAATCAAAAGATATGAAAATTTAGGTAAAAATGTTGCATTTTATGTGAATGAGAAGAATTTTGACTATTGTTTAGATGAATTATCAAGTTACGAAATAGTAAAAGATGAATATGAAAGATTATTAAATAAACAAAATAAATTATTAAATAATGTTGATAGTTTAAATGATTGCAAAAAAAACTTACATAATTTATCTAAATTATTAGAAATAAGTTTAGATGAAGAAAATAAAGAGCTCTCACGATTGGGAGCTGCAATTTATGAAGCTTATTCAAACAATCAACTTTGTGAGGAAATTAATTCTATTGTTGAACCAATTTTTAAAGAAAAAAATAATAAATTAAATAAATTTAAAAACATTAATCCTAAATCTAATATAAGTATTTTAAATTCTTTTTATACTTCTAAAATAAATAAACATAGAAATACTTTATTACCTCTTTTTAATAGGGCTGCTTCAGTTGTAATAAAAGAAGATTTATTAAATCTTATAAAATTAGCTAATAAAGATAAATATTTAAATTCTATTAATGAAGCAAAATCTAAAACAAAAAAAGTAGAAAAAGAAATAGAGCAATGCAAAAATGAAATAGATACATTAAAAAAAGTTGAAAATCCTACAAAGCAACTTGAAGAATTAAAAAAAGAAATAGATGTTTCTAAAAAAAGTGTTTTAGATGCAGCTATTTTACTTGGAGAAGAATTATATAATAAATTACCAAATAATATTACTTCACAAGAAATTGGAGCTTTATCTATTGAAATAATTGATGAAATAACTTTAGAGTTTGCTAAAATAGAAAGCTTGGAAAAAGAAAAAATTAAATTAAACAATGAAGTTATTATAACCGAATTGTCTGCTCAAATTTCACATGAAAGAAATACAATTAATAAATTAAATGCTGAAATAGTAAGTTGTAACAATCAAATTAAGAAAATTGAAAAAGTAATAGAAGAAAAAAGATTAAAAATTATTGAATTAAAGAAAGAAGGAACTTTTGAAAAAACTATATTAGATCTTAAATCTTTGGATGGTAATAATGCAAACATCTGATAAGAATAAAAAAGATAATAAACATATTATTAATGATTCAATAAAAAGAAAAGCTAGAAGTGAGTTACAAAAAAAAGCTTTAAATAAAGATTCTAAAAATGATAATAATCCTTTATCAAAAAAGAAGGAAGATTCAAATCTTTCAAAAGATTTAAATAAAAAAGAAGTAATTGTTCCCAAACGTAAAGATGTGAAAGGTATTCCTAGCGCAAAATTGGATGTTTTTACAAAAAGTAGTAGTTTTGAAATCCCTGCAAAAGAAAATAAAAATAGAGTTGGAAATCATGAATATTGGAAACAAGGTGAATTAGACTTTAAAGAAAACAAAGAAGAGCTAAAAGAAAAGAATAAGGAAGAAAGAAAAACTTCATATTCTAGTGAAAATAAAGCTAAAAAAGTTCAAGAAAAAGCTAAAATAAATGAAGTAAATAAAGTTGTAAGTAATAAAGAAAAACAAAATATTGAAACAAAGAATCTTAAAAAAGAAATTGTAATAACACAAAAAACTAAATCTGAATCTAAGACTAATAATTCTACAAAGAGAAAACCTTCAAAAAAGAAAATAGCTCCATCTGTAAAACCTAAAGCTAAAAGTAAACGTACAACCAAAGCAAAGAGAACTTTAAATAATAAACAAAAAAATAATAATAAAAACAAAATTATCATAATTTTAATTACTTTTATCGTTATACTCATATTTTTTATTGGAAAATTGATATATGATAAAGATGTTTTTAATTCTTTCTTTAATAATAGTGCTTCAAATGAAATTAAGAACACAAATATAATTGAACCAAAAAAAATAGATGATATTGAAAATAATTTCATTTATGTTGGTGATAATTTACAGGATTTGAGGCCTTTAAGTGATTCTGTAAATGATAATATTGAAGATGGGCTAATTATTAATATTGAAGATGAAAAATTAAGTGGTGATTATATTAAATTAAAAATAGAAAAAGGATTGAGTGCTACAGCTATTGCTAATTTATTAGAAGAAAATAATGTATGTAAAAAAGATGATTTCTTAAAATATGTTATAGAACATGATTTAGAAAGTAATTTAAGAAGTGGCCTATATGTAATAAAGAAAAACAGTAATATTGAAGAAATAGTTAATTCAATTGTGGAATCAGATTCTACTTTAATAAAAATATATCCAGCAAGTACAATTAATCAAATTGACCAATTACTTACAAATAGAAAATTAATTTCTTCTGGAGAATTTATAGAAGCTTGTACAAATATTTGTAGAGAAAAAGGATTAAATTTTGTTGAAGGCTGGTTTACTCCAGCAACCTATAAAATAACAAATAAATTTGATATAAATTTATTAGCAGAAACTATGTTGGATAATACATTTATTACATTATCACCATATCTTAAAGATATTTTACGAAGTGGTTTTAGTATTGAAGATATAATAATTATTGCATCATTAATACAAGCTGAAACTCAAGATGTAAATCAAATGCCAATTATTTCAAGTGTTATACATAATAGAATAAAATTAGATATGCCTTTAGGAATTGATGCAACAACAAGGTATGAATTAGGAAATTGGAGTAGTGAATTAACTCAAGAACAGTTGGATAAACAAACCCCTTATAATACTAGAAGAAAGAAGGGCTTACCACCAAGTGGTATTTGTTTAAGTAGTAAGAATGCAATAGTTAGTGCAATATATCCAATAGATAGTGATTATTTATATTATATTCATGATAAGGATGGTTCTTTAATTACTGCAAAAACGTATGAACAGCATTTAGAAAATATTGATAAGAGAGATAATAAATAGATATGAATTATGAATATGGTAAATATAATTTACATACCCATTCAGTATACTGTGGTCATGGTGTTGGAAAATTAGAAGAGTATGTAAGTACAGCAAAAAAAATCAATTTAGAGTTATTAGGATTCAGTGAGCATTGTCCTGTTAAAGAAAACAGGTGGCAAAAAAGTCGTATGGATTATTCTTTATTAGATATTTATTTAGATGATATTAATTCTTTAAAAGTCCAAGAGTCAAAAGTAGTTGAAAAATATGATAAAGCAATAAAGCAAGATAAAATGGATCAATTGTTTTTACTTAAAAAAAGCAGAAATCCTAAAAAAGAAAAAACTGTAAAAATACTAAGTGGCTTTGAGTGTGACTATTTTAAAGAATATCATTCTTACTATCAAGAATTAAAAGAAAAATGTGATTATTTAATATTTGGGGTTCATTATTTAGACTTACCAACATATAAAGACTTTCCTCTTCATCATTATCCATTAGATAAGAAATCTTTAAGTGTTTATGCTGATCAATATATTAAGTCACTTGAGAGTAATTTATTTTCTATAGCTGCTCATCCAGATTTATTTTTTATTCAATATTTTAAATGGGACGAACAATCAAAAGCTATTAGTAAAGAAATAATTGAAGCTGCAATATATTATAATGTTCCCTTAGAAGTTAATGGCAATGGAATATTAAAAGAAATGATTTCAGGCTTTAATGGAGAAATGAGATATTTATATCCAGTAAAAGAATTTTGGGATTTAGCAAAATCTTATGATAAATTACAAATTATCGCAAATGCAGATGCACATAATCCCTATTTTTTAGATAAATCTTTAAATAAATGTAAAGAATTTGCAACAGAATTAAATATCAAATATGCAAGTGCAAATGTTGATGAAGTTGAAAATAAGCATAAAATAAATTTTATATAAAAAGGATGAATTAATGGGTAAAGTATTAGTTGTGTGTTTAAATCCAACCTTTCAAAAAACTTATATGTTCAAACAATTTAATTTAGGTCAAGTTAATAGAGAAGCCTATCATAGAGAAGATGCAAGTGGAAAAGGTATTAATGTTTCAAGAGTTTTAACACAAAAGAATATTGATAATTCTATATTAACTCATTTAGCAAATGAAGATGAAAATCATATGTTGTTTCTTGCAAAAAGAGATAATATTAATCTTAAATATGTACTTGATAACTCTTCAAGAGTTAGAACTTGTTCCACTATTTTAATTGAAAATGGTCTTACAACAGAAATTGTTGAAGAAAGTTCAAAAGTTGATGATTCAACAGATAAAAAAATAAGAGATTTATTTGATAAAGAAATAGTAGATTGTGATTATCTATTAATTACAGGAACAAGAAGCCCAAATTATAAAGAAGATATTTATTCAAGTTTTGTAAAAAAAGCAAAATCTTTAAACAAAAAAGTAGTTCTTGATATTGCTAATGAAGAGTTAAAGAAATGCATAAAGTATAAACCAGATATAATTAAACCAAATTTAAGTGAGTTTATGAAAACTTTTTTTAATGAAACAGTCTTAGAAAATGAAGATAATGAAAAATATAAAGATCAAGTTTTAAACAAAGTCAAAGAATTATATTTATCTTATAATATTACAAGTATTATAACTTGTGGAATAAAACCAATTTGGGTATATGAAGAAAATAAGTTTTATGAAGTTGAAGTAGAAAAGGCAGATAAGTGTGTAAATACAATAGGGTGTGGAGATACCATTAGTGCCTCTTTGATAGCAAATTTAATAAAAGGGTTTGATATAAAACAATCTTTAGTAAATGCAAGCAAAGATGCTAAATTAAATGCAATGAGTATAATCCCAGGCAGTCTTATCTAAAATGGAGCATTACTAAAAAATTCCATTTTCTCTTTAGTAATAGGGTGTGTAAAGCAAATGTATGAAGCATGTAGACACATCCTTTTTTCATCCTTTTTTCTTTCTCCATATAATCGATCTCCAATAATTGGGAATAGTTTTTCCTTAGAATGTACTCTAAGTTGATGTGTTCTGCCTGTTAGCGGGGTAAAAATAATTCTTGTATAAAGGCTATTATCATTAATATTTTTTTCTACTCTAACTCTTTTATAATGGGTTACAGCTTTCTTTCCTTTATCAAAATCCACAATTTGATAAGGCCTGTTTTCAACATCTAATCTAATTGGTAAATCAATTATACCTTCATCATTTTGAACAACCCCTCTAAGGAGGGCTGTATATTCTTTTTTTACTTCTCTGTTTTGAAATTGAATAGAAATATTTTTATGTGATTCTTTATCAAAGGCTAAAACAAGAAGTCCTGAGGTATCCATATCTAATCTGTGCGTGCTACTTTGTTCTATAGCTTTTGGAAATAATGTTTTAAATCTTGAAGTAATACAATCTTTTAACTCTTCACTTTTGCCTGCAATAGTTGTTATATTTGGCTGTTTATTAATTACACAGATATATTTATCTACATAAATAATATCAAGTTTTAAAATATGAGGAAGGATAATTGAACATTTTTCTTCACAAGGTGGATAGTAATTTAAATGACGCTTTGTTTCACTATCTTTGCCATAAAAGCCTTCTGCAAGGCTTATGGGTAAAAGCGAATGTTTGTATGCATAATTTAATAATTTAGGCGCACAACACTCTCCTGTGCCTGTTGGAACAAATTGTTTCTTCTTGATGTCAGTTAGTTTTACTATTTTTTTGTCGCAAGTGTGAAAATAGTATAAATCTTGAATTTTTATTAAAGCCTCATTACTTAATTTTTTTCTTTCTTCTATTAATTTTTCTTTTGAAAATGATTGGCAATTTTCTATTTCATTGGTTAATTGTTTAATTTTAATATCATATTTATAAACTATTTCATTAAATTTGTTTACATCTAATGCTGGAGGAACAAAACCCTCTACAATATATTTAGAAAATAATTGTGAAGAAAAAGCTTTAAGAATTATTTGGTTTTTAAATTCGTCTTCACAAACTAAAACTCCAAACATAATTCCTTTTTCTTTTAAAAGTTTTTCACTTGGTATTCCAGGTGCTATTTGTTTTGTTTTATCAAACTCGTCAAACAGTTTATTTAAGTATTTTTTAGCAAGTTCTGTTTCAAAAATTATTCTCTCTCTCATTCTGTTTACTTTATATAAAAGTTAGAATTTTTGCAAATATTATGTAATAACTTAACATTAATTTAGTAAAAAAAACTTTGCTTGCAGTAGTTAATAACTCTTTGCATTTCTTAATAACTGTGGAATTAAGGGCAATATGTAATAAATATACATAGCGCTAGAAATTGTATGTTAACAGCAAAGTATTTTTTATAAAGGATAAAAAATGGCTACATCAAAAACAAAAACAGAAAAAGAAGAGGATATTGATAAAAAAGAAAACCCGCAAGAAGTAAATGAAAAGACTTTAACAAAAGGAAAAGCTTTAAGTCTAATTATTGCTTTTATTTCTTTATTAATAATTGTATATGTTGCTTTTTTAGGGATGAAAAGTAGACCTGTTGAACAGATGAATAATGTTGAAGCATTAAAAAAAATAACATCTATATATGGATCTTCTTGGTATCTAGATGAAAATGGAACAAGTTATCCTCTCTCAAATAGAGGAGAGAAATATGAAAAAATATTATTGACCACTGATTTAGATAGAGAAAATATAGTACTTCCTTTTTTTCTATTCTTTGATAAGGAAAATGACAAAATAGGCAGAGAATTAGGAAAAATATATTTTGACAAAAATACTTTAACTTTAAAAGCTCAATTACCAAATTCTGAAATCTACGATTTTGTATATTCTAAAGCACAAGATGGAATTATGGAAAATTTAGCCTTTATAAGTAGCGATAACAAAAGAATTTATTATATTAAAAGTTCTTTAATTGATGACAAGTAAGTTTAGGAGATTTACATGAAAAAAAATAAAAATAATAATAGTAGTGATGAAAAAGTGGATAAGAAAAAGACTATTGTAAGTTTAATTGTAATGTTCTTATTAATAATTAGCAGCTCTTTTTTCTTTCAAAGTTGTGACCCAACAATAATAAGTGAAGAAAATAGTGATTTATTAGATCAATTTATTTCAGACATAGATAATGAAAATGAAGAAGAATCATTAAATGAAGAAAATAAAGAAGAAAGCTCTTTAGAAGAAGTTTCTTACTTTATATTAAATTTAGTAGATGAAATAAACAATAATAACATCGATTGGGTAATTGAAAGTCCTGATACTAATTTAATTCCAACTAGTTTCTCTGTTTTTGAATTTAATGAAGAGAGAATGTATGGATGGACTAACTTAGATGGGTTTGAAGATGATATTAAAAATGGTTTTTGCTATTTTGAGGTAGACCAAAATGTAATGTTATTATCTAGCGACGATAATTCTTTTATAGCCTCAATCGATTTTAATCAATCTTGGCAAGATGGGGAAAAAACTTATTCAAAATTAATATTTAATAACCAAGAAGTTTTGTGTTATTGCATTATGAACTAAATAAAATAGGAGCAGTTGTTAATAGCTGCTCCTTATTAATTATTTTTAGTTAATTATAATAATTCACCTTTTACTTTTAGTGGTAACCCTGCTACTAATAAAATGACATTATCACTTAATTGAGCTAATTTTTGATTGAATCTTCCAGATAAATCTCTTAATGATTTTTCTGTTTTATCTTCAGGGACAATACCTAATCCCATCATATTTGATATAATTATAATATCTTGTTTTGGATTCTTAATTAAATCTAATAATGCTTCTTCTTTTTCATCAATATTTGAATCACTATTTAATAGATTTGATAACCATACTGAAATATTATCAATTACTACAATTTGAGCAGATGATGGAAGATTTTTTAAAGTTTCATCAATATTTATTCCATCTTCAATAATTGTAAAATTGTCTTCATTTTTAAGCTTAAGAGAATTACTTTTATCTGTAACTTCATCAATTCTAGATTTTGAGGTTGCAATTATTACTCTCTGTTCACTGTTGTACCCAAAACCTAAAGCATAGTCATGAGCATAAGAACTTTTTCCACTTTTGCATCCCCCTAATAAAAGGGAGATTTGAGGTTTTCTTTTAGTTTGAATTTTAGCATCACTAGCGCTTGAAAATAATGTTTTAGAATTCATTTTTACTTGGTTATTATATAGATGCATATTCTTTATATCAATTGTTGGCATATTATTTCTCCTCTTATTAATTCTAACATGCAAAGAGCTATCAATCCATAAATATTTTAACTTAACAATATAGTGAAAATAGTTTTAGTATAAAGCAGTTTGATTTGTATTTAGCAAAATAATGTAATTAAATATTATGAAAAGGCTAATTTTGATATAATTTTCTTATATTCATATTTTCATCATCAAGCAAAAATTGAACTTTTCTAAGAAGTCTTGCAAGTTGATCAATTTCATCACTGGAGAGATGATTTGCTATTTTAGCTGCGATTTTTTTTAAACAAGTATTTGCTTCAATAGCCTTGCTTTCACCTTTTAGTGTGAGCTTAATTAATGTTTTTCTTTTATCTTTTATATCTTCAACAAAACGAATAAGATTTGCCTTTTCTAATTTTATGCAAATTTCTTTTATATTTTGATGACTAGTGGATAAAAGTCTAGATAATTCTCTAATACTTGGTGGAATAGGTAACTCATAGAGATATAATAAGATTTGAGATTGTCTTTTCGTTAATCCATCCTTTTTAAAATCAGTTGAATTATAATAAATCTCTAGTTCAGTGAGTAATGTTGTAATTTGATTTATTGAATTAAAATTATGTTCTAATATTTCAATATCGTCTTTAGTGCTCATAACTAATTTTTTAAATCAAAAGAATCAGGCAAAATAAAATCATTTAAATTGGTAGAATTTTTGGCATTTTCTGCTTCAAGTATTTCATAATCCTCTTTACTCATAGTCTTTCCATTACCTTGTCTTTTTCTAGCCCTTTTTTCTAAAGTTTGTTCATTTTGGTATCGTCTTTTTATACTTTTTCCATTACCAAGTAATATTGCAATAGGTCTTAAGCTTTCAATGTTTACACAAAGAATTTGAATCATACTTGTAAGAGGTACAGCTAAGAACATACCAGGAATACCCCAAATAAAACCCCATAGAGATAAAGATACTAATAAAACAAAAGGAGAGAGCCCAAGTTGAACACCTTGTAATCTTGGATCAATAATATTTCCTAAAACTGTTTGAATAGAAATAGTTAAGACTGCCACATAAATAATACTAATCCAATCAGGTGTAAATTGTATAATTGCCATTGCAATAGTAATAATTGTTGCAATCATTGATCCAATGCTTGGAATGAAATTCAATACAAAAGCTGACAAACCCCATAAGATAGCAAAGTCTAAATTAGTAACTGATGCTGTTAAATAGAAAAGAATACCAGTTATTAAACTTATTGTAAATTTAATAAATAAATATCTTGAAATTTGGTGAGTAGTTCTTTGAGCTATTGAAACAATTATTTTACTTCTTTGACCATTGAATGCTTCAATTATTTTAGGAGTAAGAGTATGTCTTTCTAATATTAAAAAGAATAAGAAAATAAAAATTAAAAGAATATTTTTTATTATAGTAGCAAATTGGGAAGAAATATTTGTTAAACTTGTTAATGCAATATTTATCCAATTTATGTCCATTCTTGATAAGAAGGTTTCACCGGGTCGAAGATTTAAAAAACTAGCTACTTTTTCTGTTACTAATAAATCTAGTTCATTAATTCTAGATCCATAAGCTGGAATCCCGATTATCAGTCTTTGAATCACCATAAAGACTAGAGCTCCAACAATTACTAAAAAGACTAAAAACATTAATATTCCTATTGTGTTACTTAGCCAATATGGGAAATGTAATTTATCTAATCTTTCGAGTAATGGAAATAATATTAACATTACAAAACATGCAAATATTATTGGTAGTAATACTCCACTAGCAACTTTCATACAGAAGATAATTATAAAAGCTATAACAGCAAAAGATATACTCTTTAAATACTTGTTGCTTTCTATATATTTGATGTAATTTGTATATTTTCCATTTTCTTTCATATTAACAAATATAAACTAGCTATGAAAAACCTTCAATATCTGATATTAATTAATTATGAAAGAAAAGCAGAATCTTGATAGAATTCAGATAGTATTAGTTGATACTCAAGATAGTGCAAACATTGGAAGTGTTTGTAGAGCTATGAAAACAATGGGTATTAAGCGTTTAGTATTAGTATCAAATAGAGAATATGATGAAGATAGACTTAGAACGCTAGCTCTTCATGCTAGTGATATATATGAAAATGCTGTATTTTATTCTTCTTTGAAAGAAGCTCTCTCTACAAGTGTTTACAGTGTTGGAGCAACTAGAAGGAGAGGCAAGTATAGAAAGGCTGATTATTTAAGTCCAGAACAGTTAGCAGATAAAATATCAAATATGGGGGAAGGTCTTGTTTCTATTGTATTTGGTAGAGAAGATAGAGGCTTGACTGATGATGAAGTTAATGAATGCTCTCAAATAGTTACAATTGCCACTAGTGAAGAGTTTCCTTCTCTCAATTTATCTCAAGCTGTTCAGATAATAACTTATTCTCTTTACAATCTTTTAAAACCATTCCCTGTTGAAAATACTCCAGTTAATAAAGAAAGGATTACAAAAGGAGTAGAAAGAGCTTCTTCTTCTTTAGATTCTATTGGCTATTTTAAACAACAATATGAGAAGAAATGGACAATTTCATTATTAGAAGATGTTTTTGAAAGAGCCTCTCTTAATGAGAGTGAATTAAAAAGATTTGAAAAATTATTTGATAAGATGTGCAAGATTGCTAAATATAAAAAGCAATAATTTTGTTATATAAGTAAAATTTAAAAAAAAAGGTTAATTATGGAAGAAATAACATTTAGAAAAGCTGAAAGAAAAGATTTAAAATTAGTAATATTTTTTGTTAAAGCATTAGCAAAGCATGTAAATATGGAAGATGAAGTTAATATAAGTGATAAAGAATTTGAAAGATGGATGTTTGATGAAAACGCTGCTAATGTAATCTTTTTATTAAAAGACGGTAAAGAAATTGGGTTTGCTCTATATCTATTTCTTTTTGCAACATTTAAATGTAAACCAACATTATATTTAGAAGATTTATATATTCTAGAAGAACATAGAAATAAAGGATATGGAAAGAAGTTATTTAAGGAACTTGCTAAAATTGCAAAAGATAAAGGCTTAAGTAGACTTGAATGGACTTGTCTAGATCAAAATGAAAAAGGTTTAGTTTTTTACAATTCTTTAGGTGCAAAAAGATTAGAAGATAGAAGAATGCTGCGACTTGAAGATGAGAAAATAGATGAATTTCTAAAGAGTTAGATTTTTATTTAGTAGATAAATAATTCTTGTCCTTTAAAGCTATTAAAGATATTATAAGAATAGTGATGGAGAAAAAATATGATAAATGAAGGTTTTTTAAATCCAATCCCAAGAGTTGTTGCTCATAGAGGAGACAGTAAACACTTTCCTGAAAATACTATCGAAGCATTTTTATCTGCTGTTAAAATGAAAATAGATGTTATTGAAACAGATGTGCATTTATCTAAGGATAATGTAGTTGTTATTTGGCATGATGATACTTTAGATAGAAATACAAATGGTAGTGGTAGAATTGAAGATCATACTTTACAAGAATTGTTAGAATTCGATGCTGGTTATACTTTTACTAAAGATGGCGGTAAAACTTATCCATTTAGGGATAAAAATGTTAAACTTTGTACTTTAGAAGAAGCTTTAGTAAAATGTCCTCATCAAAGATTTAATATAGATTTAAAAACTAATGATTTAAAAATAGTTGATGAATTTATTAATGTGGTTAGAAAACATAATGCAGAGCATAGAGTTTGTTGTGCTTCGTTTCATTTAAGTAATTTATTAAGTATTCGAGAAAAAGCTCCTGATATATTAACTAGCGTGACTACTAAAGAAGTACTTCCTTTATTAATAAAGCAAAAATTAAATATCTTGCCAAAAAAATTATCTGATAGAAAAATTATTTTCCAAGTCCCAGTCTCTCAAGGAGTTATAAAAGTAGTTACTCCAAGATTTATAAAAATGATGCATCAAAGAGGTGCTATTATTATGGTTTGGACAATCAATGAAGAAGCTGAGATGAGAAGATTATTTAAAATGGGAGTTGATTCAGTAATGAGTGATGATCCTGCAACAGTTATCAAAGTTGCAAAAGAGTTAGATCTCATTTAAATAAAAAGTTAAACCTTGCAAAACTTATATAATCTTGCAAGGTTTAAAAATTTAATATCTTTTATTATTTTTTGTCTTAAATATTTAAATTATAATTAGAGCCAGTAATATTTGCTTTAACACCTTGTTTTGTAAGATGAGTAGCATCTTTATGGCAAATTAAATATTTGTTTTTCTTAAATACTAAAGAATCAATAATATTTGAAGAATTTTTTAATTTTAAACTTTCATCTTCCTCTAATTCTGTATTTGTATAATCACTTAAAACAATAATCGCTTTAAATCCAGATTTCTCTGTTTTACAAGGAGAAAAATGGAGAGTATCTTTGAATAATAAAATAGAAGTATTTTTGGGAACATAGAAAGCTTTTACATCTTTAGAATCTAAGGAGTATGATTTATTTAAATCTTTTACTTTTGCTAAAAATAGAACAACATCAGTGCTATAAACATTAATTTCATTACAATTATGCCATTCAAGAGCATTCAAAGCAGTATTTTGCCCATTGCAATATCCAATCTCAATTTTATCTTCATAATATGAAGATAGTTCATCAATAATTTCTTTATCTTCCTATTCTCTAATAAAGGCTTTGTAAATATTCCCATTTTCAGGAATATCAGTATCTTTATTTAATTTGGAAATTAAATCATTTTGACATTTTAAATTTAAAATATTTCCATACTCTAAAAAGCTTTTTTCAAATACACTCTCTATATTTAAAGTTGGATTTAGTTTTTGTAAATTTTTTAAAGTTGAATTCATTTCACTCATATTTTCCCCCAATCTTTGTCTAAAGTGCAAACATAAATACACCAGTTAAAAGTAATAATGAAAAAACAATTATAGAAAAAGTTTTTGCATTAACTTTGTTATGAACAACTTCACCTACAACAATACCTGCAAGAAGGAAGGGTAGTTGTGTTAATGTATTTGTGAAAGTTGTAACAGTAAAGCCTGAATTGTTAAAAAAGTAAGATGCAATAATTATTGTATTAAGGGTAAACCAAACAGAACAAAGTGTTGCTCTAAACTCTTTTTTATCTTTCAAAGCTTTTGTTGCATATATTACAACTAAAGGACCTCCACTAGAAATTGCTCCATGAACTACACCCCCAGCTAAAAGTGCTAAAACAGAAACTATTTTATCCTTTTTGCTCATTGGTACGTTTTTATCTTCTTCACTATTTTTCTTTAATAATTTATAAAGATTTAATGTTGAAACAAAAACAATAAAAATAGCTAATCCTTTTTTAAATAAGACAGGATCAACATATCTAAATAAATACATACCAATTGGAAGTGTTGGAATCATTAGTGATAAAATCAAAAGAGTATTTTTGAATTTAATATGCTTGAAATTAGTTACAATAATGTATAGAGCTAATAACCATGCAAGTATTGTAACAATCATTATACCTTGTTTAAGCCCTAAGAGAGCTGTTACAAAGGGTACTGCTATAACAGTGCACCCAAAGCCTGTTATAGCTTCGAGTGCATGAGTTATAAGTACAACAAATCCACTTAATATAAGATTTAGCATTTTTCCACCAAGAAGGGATAAATATTTTCTTTAGTAGCTTTTGGGATTTGATTCCACATTTTTGGATCATCAAAAGCTCTATTGAAATGTACATCAATTTCATCTTTACTTATTTTAACCCCTAATTCTTTAAAAGTAGTAGGTAGCTTCATTTCTTTAAACATGGAATTTAATTTCTCATATAATTTTGAAATTAAAATATCCTCATCATCATCATTAAAAAAAGCTTTACTAATTTCAACTAAAGGGGCTTTAACACTTTGAAGATCTTTACTCATTTTAAAAATGTCTAATAGGGTAAAAGCACAAGCACTACCATGAGGCACATGAAAATCTTCACTTAGCACAAAAGATAAAGCGTGTCCTGCAGCAGTACCAGTAGTACTGAAAGTAGCACCTGCAACAGCAGAAGCTAGTAGCATGTTTCTACAATATTCAACATTTTGATTTTTATTTACAGCACCATTATACATTTTTAATAAGTTTTCAATAATTGAAATAGAAACTTCGATAGCTAGTTTTCTAGTCTCATCATTAGCATTTTTATTCCAAATAGTTTCTAGTGCGTGATCTAGAGCGTCAGCTCCAGTAGATGCAATTAATGCTGGTGGCATATTTAAAATATATTCAGTATTTAAAATAGCTTTTTTTGCATGCATAAGAGGAGATCCAAGGGTGTATTTTCTTCCTGATAGAGAAGTGTAAACTCCAACCTTAGTCATCTCAGATCCAGTTCCAGCAGTTGTTGGAATTAGAACTAAGGGAAGGCTCTCTTTTTCTATTTTTCTTTTAGGATTGTTTGATAAATAATCTTCTAACTCTCCACCGTTAGTCATTAACATCGCTAAGGCTTTAGCACTGTCCATAACTGAACCACCACCAATACCAACAATAACTGAAGTAGCTTTTATTTTACTTGCCATATTTTTGATATCAATAGTTCTAGGATTTGGTTGAACTTCATCTAAAATTGTTACATTTGCAATATTCTTTATTTCTTTTAATAAAGTGTTTTTAGCTTCAATAGGAGCATTATCAACAATAAAGGTTATATGTTTAACACTTTTTACAAGTGTTAAACATTCCTTTAATAAAGTCTTTGAATCTAAAGAATCTACTTGAACAATTTTAACAGGATTATTTAAAAGATTCCTGTTTGTAATATCTTTCATTACTTAAAATTCTCCTTTTCGATTTCTCCTACTTTATTAAATGCGTTTGTTAAGAAATCAGTCTTAAATTCCATTTTTTCGCAGAATTGTCTATTTAACCAACCTTCAACAATCTCAGTTGCAATAAATGGAGCTGTAATCCAACCACCTAAAGTAATTACATTAGCTTGGTTAACAATTTTAGCTCTTTCTCCACTGAAAATAGAATCAACAACACAAGCATAAATACCTTTGTGTTTATTTGCAACAATAGCCATTCCTTGTCCTGTCCCACAAACTAGAATTCCTCTATCTGCTTCTTTGTTTTGAATAGCTTTAGCAACTTTAGGAGCTTGTTCAAAATATGGTTTTGGATGATCTTTATCTTCAATACCAAAATCTAATACTTCATAACCTTTTTCTAATAAGAAATCTTTAATAGCAGTTTTTAGATCATAACCACTTAAATCACTTGCGATTGCAATTTTCATAAAACACATTCTCCTTTTTTATTTGTTTAATAAAGCTTTAGCTTGTTTGTATATTTCATTAGCAGTAAGTTTGTAATATTCTTGTAGATAATCAAGAGTACCAACTTGTCCAAATTCATCTTGTATTCCAACCATTCTCATTTTTGTTGGTAATTCTAATGCTAATAAATTAGCAATTGCGCTTCCAAGTCCACCAGAAACTTGATGATTTTCAGCACTAACAATATGTTTAGTTTTACTAGCGTAGTGAAGAATTAATTCATTATCTAAGGGTTTTACACAAATTGGATCGATAACAGCAGCACTGATTCCTTCTTTTTCAAGCATGCTTGCAGCTTTTAATGCTTC
The DNA here is from genome assembly GCA_009930325.1 of Spirochaetia bacterium. Taxonomy (GTDB): domain Bacteria; phylum Spirochaetota; class Spirochaetia; order Sphaerochaetales; family Sphaerochaetaceae; genus Pleomorphochaeta. The sequence continues at coordinate 22,272 of RZYO01000027.1, forward strand.
AGGAACCATTACATAACCAAGAGCAACAATTGTAACATCATTACCATCTTTTAATACTTTAGCTTTACCAATTTCAAATTCTTCATCTTCACTATAAATTGTTTGAGAGCCTTTTCTTTGAAGTCTCATATAGGAAGAACCATAATTATCAATTAGATTGTTTATAGTTTTCTTTAAACTTACAGAATCGCAAGGTTCACAAATTGTGAGATTTGGAATAGTTTGCATTAGTGCTAAATCTTCAAATGGCATATGTGTTCCACCATTAAATGCAGCAGATACACCAGGGTCTGTTCCAACTAGTTTTACATTTAGTTTTGCATAGTTTGCAGAAAGGAAGAATTGGTCAAATGTTCTTCTGCTTGCAAAACAACCAAAGGTTGCAGCAAAAGGAATTTTTCCCATATTAGATAAACCAGCACTTACACCTACAAGGTTTGCTTCAGCAACTCCTACATCTACAAAGCGATTAGGATATGCTTTTTTAAAATTACCAGTTCCAGTAGCATTCATTAAATCTGCTTCTACTACCATTATTTTGTCATTAGTTTTTGCTGCTTCAATTAAAGTGTTGCAGTATACATCACGCATATCCATAATTTAGAGCTCCTTCATTAATTCGGCAATTGCTTCATCAGCAATTTCTTGTGATACAACCATATTATGGTTAGATAGTTTGTTTTCTGCAAAAGCAGCACCTTTACCCTTGATTGTGTCAAGAATAATCATGTTTGGCTTATTATTTGAAAGTTTTGCAAGTTGAATTTTACTTTCAATTGCTGCGATATCATGTCCATCACATCTATAAACATTCCAGCCGAAAGTTCTCCACTTTCCTTCAATGTCTCCTAAATCCATAATTGATTCTGTAGTACCATCAAGTTGAAGTTTATTATAATCAGTGAAAGCTATTAATTTATTTAATTTATATTGAGATGCGAACATTGCAGCTTCCCAGTTTTGACCTTCATCTGATTCACCATCTCCAATAATTGCATAAGTGTAGTTATCAAGGTTGTCAATTCTGCAAGATAATGCCATTCCACAAGCTGCTGATAAGCCTTGACCTAAACTACCAGTTGTCATGTCAATTCCAGGAGTTTTAGTTCTATCACAGTGGGATGGAAGGTTTGTTCCACCTTGGTTTAATGTTTTTAACCATTCTAAAGGAAAAAATCCTTTAAGTGCTAAAGTTGAATATAATGTTGGTCCAGCATGACCTTTTGAGAGAACTAATAAATCTCTTCCTTCCATTTTTGGATTCTTTGGATCAATATTCATTTCTTTAAAATATAATAGAGTTAATATTTCTACTACTGATAAAGACCCACCAACATGACCTACACCTAAATTGGCAATGGTCTCAAGAGTTTTTATTCTTACATTATTAGCTTCTTTGTTTAATTGTTGAAGCTCAGATTTAGTAATCATGTTATCCTACCTTTATTACTTTCTTTATGAAAATAATAAATAGAAATGTCCAATTTGTAAAGAGATTTTTTATTAAATTATTAACTTTATTTGTGAAAGTAAGTAAAAAAGCTTTCTAAAGTGAAATAAATATGTTACAAATATTATATTGTTATTTAAAAAAATGGGGAGAGCTTAATGATGCAAAATGTAATGAGAGCAAGTGATATTCGAACTCATAATATAAACATGGTGTTAGCCGAGATTTATAAGAGTAGAGAAGAAGGAATATCTCAATCTTCATTGGTAACTCTCACAGGATTAAAAGCACCAACATTGTTTAGAATCTTTACTGAGTTAGAAAGTAGAAACTTAATTCAACCTATTAAAAAAGAGAGCAAAGAAGAAGGGAAAAAAGGCAGAAAGCCTTTGTTATATACAGTAAATGAAGATAGCCTTTATTCTATTGCAGTTGAATTTTGGGCTGGTGTTATTCTTATCGGTTTGTTTAATTTTAAATTAAAGAGAATTGCTTCAATTACTTTATCTATTGAAGAAGAATTAGATATTGAAGAAGTTATTAATTTAATAACTAAGAATATTAATTCAATGATAAAAGAACATTCAATTGATAGAGATAAAATAATAGGGGTCTCTGTTGCAGCCCCTGGTTGTGTAAATATAGAAAAAGGAATAGTTATTGATTATCCAAGGATCAAAGGACTTAATCATTATCCTCTTTCAGATGTTTTAGAAGAACAATTGGGTTTACTTGTTATTATTCATAATAACTGTTCTGCTTTAGCTTATGGGGAATATTTATATGGTGATCATAAGGATGAAAAAGGACTATTCACCTTCTTGCTAAGAAGGGGTGTAAATGGTGCATTAGTTAGTGAAAATGGTATCTATATTACTCCTGATAATGTTACATTAGAAACTGGTCATATCCCAATTAGTTTTGATGGTCCTCTTTGTACTTGTAAAGGAAAGGGGTGTCTTCAAGCTTATTTATTAGATTTAGATTCAAACCCAAATACACCATTATTTTCTACTATGGATAAAAAAATAATTGAAAAAGATCCAACTGCTTTAGCTATTTTAGATAAAGCTGCAGAGTATTTATCTGTTGGAATTCGTAACTTAAAAATTCTACTTACTCCTTCAACTATATTAATAGAATGTGCAAGTGATATTGTTGCAAAAGAATTAACAAAATTAATTAAAGAGAGAACAGATAAATTAGCTAGTGAAGGTGTTATCTCTCCTGTAAATATCTATGGTAAAGAATACTCTTCGATTACAACACAAATGGGTGCTGTAGAAATTTTATTAAAGAATTATTTTACTAATTAACGAAGATAAATAAGTCAGTATAAAGGATTTTTCTTTCAATAAAGAAAAAAAATGTTGACTTATTGCTATTTTTATTGTTTACTTTCAGTAAGAAATAAAATAAAAAGAAGGTTTTTATGAAGCAAAAAGTATCTTTAGGTATAGTGTGTTTAGCTAGAAAAACTTATGATTATCATGCTGCAGAAGAATTATACAAAAATATAATTGAAGATGTAAAAAAAATAGAAAATGTCGAATGGACAATTATTGATGGCTTAGTAATTGAAAAAGAAGAAGGTGAAGCTGCTGGTTTAAAGTTTGCTTCAAGTAATCTTGATGGTATTGTTTGCATTAGTGGAACTTTCCATTTAGGTCATCTTCCATTATTAATTAAAAGACATTGTGATGTTCCGATGCTGTTATGGGGTCTTCCAGAACTTCCTTACAATGGTGGTAAAATTAGATTAAATAGTGTTTGTGGTGTTAATTTAAATGCTTCAAATTTATATAAGAGTGGATTTAATGATTATCAAGTTTTAATTGATAATAAGATTAATGAAGATTGGATTGATGCACTAAGAGTAATTAGAGCTTTAAATAGAAGCCATATTGGAATTTTAGGATTTAGAGCTGATGGATTCTTTAATGTGGGAGTTCAAGACAATACTGTTTTTGATAACACAGGGGCAATTGTTGATCATTTTGAATTATCTGATGTTATTAATTTAGAGGTTGATGAAAAATCAATTATTGAAAGAAAAGAACAAGTAAAAACCATTTTTGATTGTTCTTCAATTACTGAAGATCAAGTTAATAAAGTTGCATTATTAAGTGCTAAATTAAATAAATTTTATTTAGATAATAATCTTAATGCTTTAGCAATTCGTTGTTGGCCTGAATTTGCAAGAGATTTTGGTATAAGTCCTTGTGCTGCAATGAGTATATTACAAAGTGAAGATAAAATCTTTACTTGTGAAGGTGATATAGATGGCTCTCTTTCTCAAATAGCTCATAAAGCTTTAGGAGGAGAAACTCCATTCTTATTTGACTTTTCTCAAGTAGACTTTGAAGAAGACTTCGCTCTATTTTGGCATTGCGGGGTAGCTCCTTGTAATTTATGGGATGGAGTTTGTAACAGATCTCTTGATACATATTTTGCAGGAGGAAAAGGTGTAACTGCAGACTTTGTTCTAAAAAGTGGAGATGTATCAGTATTACGTCTTGATTCAGCTAAAGGTAAATATAGGATGTTTATCCAAGATGCAAAAGCTATTCCAATGGAAAAATTATTAAAAGGAACTTATCTCAAAGCTAAATTTGATAGACCTGTTAGAGAAGTATTAGATGTAATAGTTGAAAACGGAATTGCACACCATAGTAGTGTTGTTTATGGTTCATATTTAAAACCTCTTAGAATTGTAGCAAAATTAAAAAATTGGGAAATTTTTGAATAAATAATTACTCCTTTTTTATATATTAACATAGTAGACTCGTCAGATTTGAATATAGATATAAATCAATTTGGCGGGTCTTTTTATATTTTGAATTACTTTAATATGTATCTAAATTTATTAGTCTTTAGTTCTATTTTTACCATAATTATATTGTTTTTTTATCTCCTAATTTGTTAAGAATTAGGATAGATTAGAATTATTACTCAAGAAAAGATGAGTATATTTTTCATTTATATAGCTGATTAAAAAATATTGAGTGTAATTATGGATACTCAAAATATAAAATATTATGTTATGTTTTGCATAATTAATTCTGAAATAGTTATGTTATTATCTAATAACTCTTCTAATGTTTTTTCAGCAGCAAGATTGGTTACTTCATTTAAACTTACTAAATTATAAGCATGTTCAATGGTATGTTATAAATAAGAATGAACAGCAAAATTGATATTTTTTTGCTGAGTGAATGTTTGCTTTCAAGAACAAAATTTTGGAATGACGTATAATAATAGTTATGTTAAACTTTTTTCAAAACCTGGCTTAGGCATTGATGTAAATGAAAATTAAATATTAGAAATGGCTAAGCTAGGACATAATTGGAAAAATGAAGTATTATATAATGAAGATGGGAGTGTTACAGAATGGTAATTGAAAGTGTTGGTAAAAATACATTTGAATTAGCTGAAAACCCTTTGTGGTTAGATAGTGAAAATTCTTTTTTTTGGGTCGATATTGAAAAAGGAACTCTTTATAAATATAACCTTCAAAAAAAAGTGACTGAATGTATATTATCAACACAATATAGGATAGGAGCTTTTGTTTTTGATGAAAGTGAGAATATTATTCTTCTCACTGAAAAAGGATTAATAAAAGCTTATAGAAATGACAATAAAAAATATATACTTGATAAAGAATTTTTAATTAATTATCCTTTAATAAATGAGCGTTTTAATGACGCAATATGTGATATAAAAGGAAGAATTATCGCAGGTATAAAAAGTGATGATAATTCTGATAAAGGAAGAGTTGTTGTTTTTGAAGAAGGAAAAACTCCTAGAATAATTATTACTACCTGAATCCGTATAAATCTTAATAAGTGATAAATCTAGCTAATTTTTGGCTATTTTTTAAGTGAATTATTTTGTTGTACGGATTTTATCTTGTCTAT
>RZYO01000353.1 GCA_009930325.1 Spirochaetia bacterium
AGCTTTAGTAACTATACTAGGAATAACTATTTTATTATTTGCAATAAAATATTTTCTTTCTAATTTCGGGAAAGAGGCAAAAAAAATTGGAATGGAGATATTCAAAATAGGAATAACATCAGAAATAGTGGTGTTTCTATTTCTAATATCACCTATTTATTTATCAATTATTGCAATATTATTTGTAATAATAGGTATTTTTGTCCACTACAAAAAGAAAAAGGGATCTGGAAATAATAATAACCCATAAAAAATAAAAGAACGTTTTATAATAAAGCGTTCTTTTTTATTAAAAACAAATTATATTAATTTTCAGGTCTCATTAAAGGAAATAATACAACATCTCTTAGATTTTGCTGTTTTGTTAAAAGTGCAACAATTCTTTCAACTCCCATACCAAAACCAGAAACAGGTGGCATTCCATATTCCATAGCTTTAATATAATCTTCATCTTTATTCATAGCTTCTTCATCCCCCATTCCCTTAGCTTCCATTTGTTTATCAAATCTATATGCCTGATCTATTGGATCAGTAAGCTCAGAATAAGCATTTACAATTTCCCAACCATTAACAACAAGTTGAAACCTATCAGCTACATTAGGATTATCATCATTTTTTCTAGCAAGAGGAGATACATCAATAGGATGATTTACTAAAAATATTGGATTTATTAATTTTGGTCTTGATACAACTTTATATAAAGCATCAATTAAATTTCCTCTACCTAAAGAATCTATATCTTTAACCTCTATATTTTTTAATTTAATTTCTTTTCTTAAAGACTCCAAATCAGGAAATTTATCAATATCAATACCACAATCCTTAATTAAAAGATCTCTGAAAGAAACCTTTCCCCAAGGAGCAGAAAAATCAACCTCAACCAATTCCCCATCTCTATTTGGAATTTCTATTTTTAAAGTACCTTTCAATTTTTTAATTACAGAAGTTAACATATCTTCAGTAAATTTCATATTATCTTCAAAATTCCAGTAAGCAGCGTAATGTTCTATCATAGTAAAATCTTGTAAATGAGAAGGGTCAGTTCCTTCATTTCTAAAACATCTAGCAAATTCAACAACTCTTTCATATCCACCAACAATAGCTCTTTTTAAGTATAATTCAGGAGCAATTCTTAAATGAACATCAATATCTAGAGCATTATGATGAGTATTAAATGGTTTAGCTAATGCTCCTGATGCTGTATTACATAAAATAGGAGTGTTTATTTCTTCAAAATTATAATTTTTATAAAAATTTCTTAATTCCCAAATAAAATCATTTCTAAACTGAAATCTTTCTTTAGTTTCTGGATCCATTATTAAATCTAAATATCTTTGTCTATATTTCAATTCTGAATCAGAAATACCATGAAATTTATCAGG
>RZYO01000354.1 GCA_009930325.1 Spirochaetia bacterium
AATAATTTATTTAAGACTTGATTAATAGTTGGCCTAGGAATACCAGTTTCTTGAGAAATTTCTAGTGGTGTCACTACTTTGTCTTGCTTATCAATATATTCCCAAACAATATTTTGTTGAGGTGATAATAATTTAGATACTTCTTCATGGGAAATAATATTAATCGCTTTCTCGGACTGCTCTAATATAATTTTCAAGAAAAAAGTTAGCCAAGCACCAATATCTTCCTTGTCGGTTCCTAAAGTTTTTTGACTCGCTCTTAAGGCGATATAATATTCTGGCTTATTATCTTCAATTAATTTTTCTTGCGAAACATAAGGCATGTATTCATAGCCATGTTGTAACATTAAAAGATTACTTAATATTCTTGATAATCTACCATTCCCATCAGTAAAGGGATGGATATGTAAAAACTCTACTAGAAAATTTCCAATGATAATTAAGGGGTGAGCTGATTTTTCTAGAAAAGCAGTTTGTGTCCATTCCACTAACTCTTGCATTTCCTTCGGTGTTAGCCAAGGAGCGGTTGTGTCAAATAATATTTCTATTGGTTCACCAGTGGGTGACACCATGGCGACTTTATTCTCATCTTTTTTATATTCACCACGATGTAATTCATCTTTCTCGGAATATTTTAACAGCTCTCGATGAAAAAATTTAATGGTGCTCTCAGCGAAGGGAATTGATTTATATGATTCAAAAACATTAGTTAGTAAATCAAAATACCCACGTGCTTCTTGTTTGTCGCGGTCTTTAAATTTTTGAAGAGATAGCCCTCGCATTAATCTCTCTACATTATCATCTGATAATTGGGAGCCTTCAATGCGAGTCGAGGCACCGGTTGACGTGATTAATATGGATTTTTTTAAATTACTAAGAGTTTGTTGATCTAGCTTAGCACCATTTACCCATTTACTCTTTAACAAATCTATTTTGTTAATTAGCTCAAGAATATTCTGGGGTAGCTTGCTTATTCTATTGTCGAATTTATTATACATAATCTTATGTAGTTTATATATAAGATTATATAAGATTATGTATGAAATTGCAAGAGCAGATTAAAATATAACCTAGTTTTTGATAGTTAAATTAAATTTTATTGGCTAATATGAAGTAAAATAAAGTATCGAAGCAACCCACTTAGTTAGAATCCATTCTCCTGGCATACTAATTATATGAAGAAAAATGATAATAAAATTATATTATTTAATGATAGATAAATTAGATTTTATCAGCCATTGTTTTTATTTTGCTAAAATTATAAATCTCCTTTAGAGAGTTGGGGGTTTGTGGTATTATCTAATTAGAACAAGAACAATATAATAAACTAATTAATATGAAAACTATTAAATGGATAGGGAGAATAATGGCGCTTGGTA
>RZYO01000145.1 GCA_009930325.1 Spirochaetia bacterium
GATAAAACTTTTTTAAAAGGTTTATAAAATTTTACATTTTTATCTAAAATTAGTTTCTCAGCAATTATAAAAGAGGTTGGTTCATATTTAGGATTAAAACCAGCCTCTTTATATAATTGATAAGCTCTTTTTTCTAAAATACTTTTAAAGTTAATTTCATCATAATTAATTATTTTATTTAAATATTTACTCATTAATAATTATAATATTAATTATTTAAACAACAGCTTATGTATTAATATCAAGCTCTTCATAAGTTTGTTTTATATACTCTATTGTTTGTGCATCTTTTTCAGACAAATCTGTTTCGACAAAGTTAAAACAATAATTTAATAATTCAAACCTATCTTTATAAATATCCCAATTAATAGGTTTAGGCAATCCTTTTATAGGATCTGTATAAAGTATATTTACATCCAAAGAAGCTTCCTTAAATTCTTTTAATATTTTTTTATGTAATGATATTAAATATTTAAATTTAGTACTAAATTCTTCTGTAAATATAATGTTATTAACCTCTAAAGTATATTTAATATGATTAGGATCATGTGTAATATTAAAATATGATAAATTTCTAGTAATTAGAAAAATAAAATTATTAGTTTTGATATCGTATACTGTACCTGAATATACTATAAATCTATCATCATATCTACAAATAACACTATCTTTAAAAGATGCTGCTAATTTTCTACTTGTATTAAAATACCGATCTATTCGCAAAAATATAGGTATATTTACATCAGGCAACTCTGTATTAAAAGATATAGGCTCCCTAATATTAGGTTGTATATTAGTATAAAATATAGGACTACCGGGATTACGCCGGGAAATAAATTTTAGTTTATGATTACTTATTATTCTATAATTTTCCTGGAAGTATTGAACATTATTCATTGTAAGCAAATTTTATAATAGTGTCTTTATAAGGAGTATGTTCTATATAAAAAGGTACTAATCTTGGTGCTGCTTCAATAGGAGTTAGGAAATTTACTAAATGTTCTATTATTTTAGCTCCTAAAGCAGCTCCCATGAAAGCTGTTTGTTTAAAACTACATACTAACTCATCAGCGTCCTCATCGGAAAACCATTCAGCTGCGTATCTTTGTTGTGCAACGGTATCTCCTCCTTTAATAGTATAAAGTTGATACATCTCAGCGGCTAATCTTCCGTCTATAAATAAAGCGTTCGGAGTGTTTCCCCACTGTTCTACCCAAGAATGAAAAGCTTCTAATCTAGTAGTCATATTATCCACGCCTACTATAGTTATCGCTTGTAATCTTTTACGATTAGTCCAAGCTAGGCTATAATGATTAATAAAAGTGCAGGATCCTGTATCCCTTATAGTATTACCTAAAGCTGCGGCTTTATTAGACCCTTTATCACGCCTAAAGCAGAATTGACCAGCTATATTAACAGCTTCGTAATCATCTGGATCATAAATATCTAAATAGGATATTCCTAATTTACCTAAAAGTATGCCTACCCAACTAGAAATTCCCCCTGCTCCTAATAATGTTACGGATGCGCTGGAAACATTTTCAAACCACTCTGCTCCATTAAATCTTAAAGTTTCTTCATTTACCCCTGTAAATAAAGCATTTACTTTAATTGTCTCATAAGTAGTTTCAACTATATTATCCATTGAAGGAAAATTACATTCATTAGTATCTACTATATTAGCTACTATCTCATTTTCCGGAGATTCCTCTAAAAGTTCTTCAGCCAAATTTAAAGGAGCTGCGGAGTTTACTAAAGAACTTTCATTAGATGAAGTAATACTACCCAATTCTATAAAATTTTCTTGAACTAAGGTATCTCCATAAGTTTCAGTTATTTCTCCCCTTAATTCGGGAGGTAAATTATTTAAAATATCTTCTATTCTTGGGGTATCTGTATTCATATTATATAAGTAGTTTCTAAAAAGTTAATAACTTGTTCTATGTAAAAATTATTTAAATTCTCATAAGCTTCCCCGCAATTTATAATTCTTTGGATAAAAGGCTGAAAAGCCTCTGGATCATTAAAACATTGATGCAATATAGGAGTTAATTCTGAAAATATATCCAAAGCATCTTCGTAAGTATCTATAGGTATTTGTTCTAAACTATTAAAAGCTTCCTCCCAAGTACCTTCGAAAACTACAGATAATGTTAATATTTTAAGAAATAATTTTGATTCTATAGATAATTCTCCTTTATATTTACTAGTTGTTATTACGGAATTAGAATAATTAGTAGGATATTGCTTGTAATAGCTATCATTTATATAAGGATTTGTAAAAGGTAAAGAGGGTTGCGTAAATAAAGTAGCTGCAGCAGTCTTAGCTGTTTTAATAGCTTTAATACGTTTATCTATCTCCGTAATATCATTTTGTTCTTTAATAGCTTTATATTTAGTAAAATATTTGCGTATTTCAATTTCATCTACTATAACTTTCTTAGTTTCTTTTATACCAACTCCTTTATATGTAGGTATGGTATATATCATATTTTTAGTAATCTTATTTTTAATCGCCAAAGCTATTGCGGCGGTATATTCTCCGGCATTATTTACTATTAAAGAGAAGAATATTCCACTTTCTAGAGATTTAACAGAATCCTCTAATTCTTTAGTATCTGTGCCACTAAAGAAAGTATTCATATTATGATGGGAATGGATATGTCCACTAATAGTATTACTCATAAGTTCTGGATTAATTGCCAGAAAATTAGCAAATTCTGGGGTAAATTCATACTCAGTATAAGTACTAGAACCTATATCTTGTAAAAATATTTTAACTACAGTAATAGTTAAGTCTTTCATATTAGTAGTATCTCCAGAAATTGTGAAAAACACTGTACCACTCCATTCTGTATTAGAGATTTTAGTACATAATTCGTCTATTTCCGCCTGAGCTTCGGTAGATATTACCAGTTTAAAATCTGATAAATCTTGTATAGGTGTATTAGGATTTGTATGCATAATTAAAATTAGCGTTTATATATAGTTGTAAAGTATTAATAAAATGAGAAGATATATCTAAACCTTTAAATATTGTTTGTATAATATCATCGGTAACATAACTGTCCGACATTATTTCTTCTACTCCTATTACTTTTAAAAATATGCTATTATTCTTAAAAGTTAATAATTTAGTAGCTTCCGTTTCTATAGGATTAACCTCGTAAGCATATGTTTTATAAATAGTACTTAAATTATAAGAATTTTTATATAAAATAAAAGGTATTAAATAGTTTAAATCTAGCTCAACTAAAGATTTAAGAATAAAATATTTTAAAAATTCTGGATCTATGTGTAACATTATTCTAAAATAATTATCATAATCATTATATACATTAATATTAATTTTATTTCTTATAATATCGTTAGGAATTTCGTTAGTTTTTAATTTATGTAAAAAACTCTTAGCCAAAATTGGTATCAAAAGATTTATTAATTCTATAGTCGCATCATTTTCCGGACTACTTATCATAATTATATTCGGAGTATAAGAAGTGCTGATATTTACCTCTGATCCAATATTCTTTATTCGAGCGTAAGGACCTCCATCATCAGATTCCCAATGTAAAGCTGCGTCTAAAGCTAATAAAAAGCTCATCCAAGTGTATCGAATTTTTTCCGGATCGTTATGAAATTCTACGGATTTATATGTTAAGAGTAGGGGTGTATTTTTACCCATACAAAACCCTAATCCTTTTTTATATTCACTAAACGTTGTCGGGCTTAAAATGTATCCTACACCGGATGCATCGTCGGCGGCCATTTTTAAAAATTTTCTTTTAGGTATATGAGAATGTGTATAACCATATGCTAATTCATCATAAGTAAAAGTAGTTTTTAACATAGCCATATCTTCTAAAACACCATCATTATTTAGTATTAATTTTACATAAAAATCCCTTATTATATGCTTTAATCCCGCACTGTTAGATATTAATATTTTTGGATAATGAATTATTACAGTGCTTAGATATTCATTATCTCTTTGTACATCTACCCTATCTTTACCGTAAAATTCTACTATTGTTTTAAGAATTTCTAAAAAAGAGGGGGAAACTTCCCCCCTTAAATTAAATTCCTTTTTTAAAGATTCCATTATACAAATCTTTTATACATTCTTTCAAATTCAGCTACAATATCTTCAGTTGTCTTTATAACAGGTATTTCTTCTTGTGAGAAATCTAAAGCTTTTAATGTATCTATAATAGTATATAATTTATCTATAATTTCCATAATAGCTTCGGGTGTATTTTTTACTACTGCATACTGAGATTCTGTAGATTCTTGTTCACCATCGAATCTTTCTGGTAGTGCATTTTCTAAATACTTATTTACTAATCTTTGTAAAGTATCTGTAGATTTATTTTGATATCCTTTAAATATTATTCTAAACTCAGCATCACTTTTACGAAGAGTTTTAATTGTATCATATAAATCATCTCTACGAGCCTTTAATCCTAAAGACCGAGTCCCTGATTTAACATTTTTAGCTGGAGTGAGGATAATAGCCAAGTCGTTAGTTACACCTTTTGCAGTACTAATATTTACTGGAAGCGGGGCTTCATCTCCTTCGAAAGAAATTTGCGAATTACCTTCTATAAAACGATTTTGTTTATACTCAAGTCTTTCTAATGATACATATTTTTTAAGAGCCTCTCTAATTTCACCGAAAGTAGTTGCGGTAGTAGTAAAATTAATTACACCGTTTGATCCAGGTGTCCATACTGTAACTTTTCTTTCAATAGGTTGTTGTGTTGATTCCATAATGTTTTATTAATTTAAAAATTGTTTCGGTAAATACTTGTTTACCGTATTGTTTATATAAATCCGAAGGATCTTTTGCTTTTAGAATATTAGGTATACTTATTTGAATTAAATTATATGCTGTAGCTAATTTACGGCCAAATAAATATCCCCAATTTTTATCCTTACTATAATCATTATCATATAGAACATAGATTTTATTAAATCTTTGTTTAAGTTCCAATATAACAGATGATTTAGGTAACACACTTTCTGCTTGTAAACTAGTTGCCGGGATTCCTGTATTTTCCCATACACATAAAGCATCTTTACGAGAAGATGTTATAATAAGTATATCACCTTGTTTAGGTAATTGTACCCATAAATCCCAAACAGAGCTATCGTGTTGACTTCTCCATTTAAAAAAATCACTAAAGGGTTGATATATTTTTAAAGATAATTTATTATCTTTATACTCATAATAAACATAAGCATATTTTTCAGCAGAAATAATAGAAGTTTTAGATTCTTTAGTAATAAAAATATGAGAAATAGGGTAAATATATCCGAAGTCCAAACCTTTTTTAGAAATACCATAAGATTGCCAGTACTCTAAATCATATTTTCGCCATGGGCGTATACGCACTTTTAATAAGGTTTCATCTAAATGTATTAATCTTTTATTAAAAGTAGTATAATTAATATTTAAAAGGTTTCCTGTACTTTCTTTAAGAATTTTAGGTATATCTTCCGCTATTTTATATAATATTTGAGCATAGGGTATTTTCCATAATTCTATAAAAATATCGTATATACCCCCAGATAATCCGGTACTAAAGTCTTTAAATCGTATTTTCCCCTGGTCATTATAAAAAAGTCCAAATGAAGGATTATTATCTACTCGCAAAGGACTATTAATAACAGAAGGAACAGTATCTATTCCTAAATAAAAATATAATAACTGCTCCTCTGTAATTTGTTTTAATAATGCCTCAGGATTTATAGTAGGAAATCCTTTAGATATCATTAAGTATTATTTAAAGGGGTAAATCTGTATCAGAAGGTGCTGTAAATACAGAATCTATTCCCCAAGCAACCGGAGCTTCTGAATTAGTAATAGTAGGCCCAGCACTAGGTGTTAGAACATACTCTTTAAATTCATAAGGATCACTTCCAAAGTCAGTATTAGGAAAAGCCCCCGCAGCAGCAGAGTCCTCTATATTTTTAGTTAATCTTGAATAATTACGAGTATTAGGATGCATAGGATATCTTGCAAATACATCTTGATAAATCTTGTTATCGTCTGTAACTTTAGCCCCAAACAATAATTTAATCTTATTATCTTTACGGGACATTAGAGCTGATTTAAGTTCTGAAATATTACCTTGGAAATATTTAGGAATTTCAGATAATTGACATTCGCATAGTTCAGGTTTGTCGTGGATTGCTCGTTCTCCGTCCGCTTTTAAAAAGGAATAATTAGGAATATTCATAAATTTCTTAATAAACATAGTAATCTCCTCTTCTCCTGTAAAAGCTACTCTCATCCCTTTAGTACAATATTCAGGATTATAACTAGGAGCGTTTTTAGCCTCAAATTCCTCTTTAGTAAGCCAAGCAGTATCTCCATAAGCATTAATAACTTGAACCTTAGTACCATTTTTACCAGTTCTTGGTTTATTTGATATAAAGTAATTAACTGATTTTATAGATTCAATACCATTACTAAGATCGGGCAAAGTTTTCATCACTAAATTTATTCTAATAGAGGTAGTACCATCATCTTTAGGATAAATATATTCTGGATCTTTTTCAATATCTGTATTAAATATTTTACCCAACTCCTCTTTGTTAGGGTTAATATCTACTAAAGATACTGTAGCTACTCCTCTATGTACTTTTGAAGTAGATTCTGTAGTTTCGCGACCTGCTGCAACAGCAAAAAGTGTTATATTTTTCATATATTGTATAATTTTAATTAGTTAATATCAAAAGGATTATTTACATTGGGGGTAGTATTTTCTATTACATT
>RZYO01000355.1 GCA_009930325.1 Spirochaetia bacterium
TATCTACACCTTTAATTCCATTTATTTCTAATCTAGGTGATGCATCTTTTCCAATTATATAAATATTTGTATCTATTGTAATATCTCTATCCATAGGCTCTGCTAAAGCTAAAGATTCTTCTCCTAAATCAGTAATACTTCTATATCTAACAATATATTGTTTATCAAAATTATCTCCAAAACAAATTATACAATCAGAAATATTATTTATATTTTTATCAATAATTATTTTTTTATCATTTTGCTCAATTTTTTTTGTTAAAGAAATAATTGGATATATATAATATCCAAAAGAAATATTTGATGTTAATGGATTCGCCAAAGTAATATTTGATCCATCTATATTTATTATTTTAGATGTATGGACAAAATTTCCTTCATTATTTAATATTGTAATATACATATTTTTTTCTAACATATTTAATGTATCTACAACATTTATAATAGTTGACCCTTCAACATGTGAACTATTTACATATATATTTCTTTTTTCTTTAATAACTAAATTATCAGCAAAAGTTACACCATTAACCGAATTTATAATTTTATATATATCCATTGCTGAAACATTTTCATCAAAATCTCTATTTTTCCATGTTAAATAATCAGATATAACAGATTTAATATTATTAACGATTAAAGAGGTTGAATAATTTGAATCTTTTGTTATAGTAATATCTATATCTATAGGAACTATGTCTGGTTTTATTAATTCTACATGAGTTGTTAATAATCTTCTTATTTCTAACATATTCATTATTTTATTTTTTAAACCATTATCTAAATAACCACCATCTTCTGCTATAGCAGCTATTTTAACACCATAAATACCAATATTATTAATATCAGTATGATCCATAACAATAACTTTTCCTACTCCACTTTCAGCTAATATTAAATCTTTAAAATCTTGTTTAGTTACAGCTCTCCATTGTGTTCTAAATACAGAAGGCGCATTTCTCCTTACTTCTTCTATTTCCTCTTCATCATCACCGCCATTTGCAGCAGTTACATTAGTTACAGAAATTGATACTAAATTATTCTCACTATCATATATAGAACTATTAACAGTATTTATAGTATAAATATCTGTATTAGAATTTAATCCTTCTGAAACATTATATGTTACTTCTATTTTACTATTAGAAAGTGGATTTATACCGTAAATTCCATCACCAAATATTATTTTTGCTCTAAAATCATTATCATATTCAACTCTATAAACTCTTTCTAATCCTAGAATATCAATAAAATCTTCTTTTTTATATTCAAGACCATCTACTAAAACTGATTCAATAGAAATTACTGGTGCATATGTAGTAATATATGGATGATTAACAGTACCATTACATAAAAAAGTATCTTTAATTACTAATCC
>RZYO01000356.1 GCA_009930325.1 Spirochaetia bacterium
CAGAAATAGAAGCAAGACAAAAACAATATGAATATTATAGAGATAAGTTACTCACCTTTAAGGAGAAAAAAGCATGAGGGGCTATAATCAAATAATCAACACAGATGATTTTACAGTAGTATCTGAATATGTATCAGATAAGAGAAAATCCGATAATTATCAAAGTGAAGCTGCTCTTGAGAAAGCATTTATTAAAATGCTTGAAGAGCAAGGCTATGATTATTTAAATATAACAAAAGAAGAAGAATTAATAATAAACTTAAGAAAACAACTAGAGTTGTTAAATAAGTATACCTTTAGTGATAAAGAATGGACTCAAATTTTTAATGATTATTTGGCTAATATTTCTGAAAATGAAGAAAAAAAGACAATTAAAATTCAAAATGATTATATCTATGGTTTAATAAGAGATGATAGGTCATTAAAGAATATAATGATTCTTGATAAAGATAATATCCATAATAATAGATTACAAGTAATAAACCAGTATGAAGAAGAAAATGGAAATCATAAAACAAGATACGATGTAACAATACTAGTTAATGGATTACCATTAGTACACGTAGAATTAAAAAGACGTGGAGTTGCAATAAAAGAAGCTTTTAACCAAATAGATAGATACCAAAGAGATAGCTTTTGGGCATCTTCAGGATTATTCCAATATGTTCAAATATTTGTAATATCAAATGGAACTCATACTAAATATTATTCTAATACTACAAGATTTAGCCATATAAAAGAAAATAGTAGTAGAGGAAAAGGTGTAAAGAATAAAACAAGTAATAGCTTTGAATTTACTTCCTATTGGGCAGATGGTAAAAATAATATAATAAGTGATCTAGTTGATTTCACTAAAACCTTTTTATCAAAACATACAATACTTAATATATTAACTAAGTTCTGTGTATTTACAGTAGAAAATGTATTAATGGTTATGAGACCATACCAAATATGTGCAACAGAGCAAATCTTAAATAAAATAGAAATAGCAACAAACTATAAAAAGATGGGAACCATAGATGCTGGTGGTTATATCTGGCATACCACAGGTTCGGGTAAACCCTTAACATCCTTTAAAACAGCACAACTAGCTACTAAATTAGATTATATAGATAAAGTACTCTTTGTAGTTGATAGAAAAGACTTAGATTATCAAACAATGAAAGAGTATGATAAGTTTGAAAAAGGTTGTGCAAATAGTAATAATTCAACTAAAAAGCTAACAGAGCAATTAGGAAACCCTAATGCTAAAATTATAATTACAACAATTCAAAAATTAGATAATTTTATAAAACAAAATAAGAAACATGAAGTATATAAAAAACATGTAGTATTAATATTTGATGAATGTCATAGAAGCCAGTTTGGTGATATGCA
>RZYO01000357.1 GCA_009930325.1 Spirochaetia bacterium
TTTTTTGTCATTTATTTCAAGTAATATTTTCATTTCAATAAAATTATTAAAATTTCTTATTTTATTATAACACGAACTAATTATTAAATCCAATTGAATTAAAATCAATATAAATTATAATACAAAAATCTTAGTACATGACAAAAATTTCAACGATTATAACAAGTTGAATATCAATAAAATATGTTAATAACTTGTTAATAACTTTTGTTAAAAAAAGTTGCATAACAATTTGATATTCAGTATCTTAGATGAAAATTTTTCACATTTAACACTAAGATACATGAATACCAAATTTGAGAGTAAAAATAGCATTTTAATTAATTCATTAGTGCAAATTTTCAAAAAAGATATGAATTTAGCACGAATAAAGTTCTTCGGCTTATTAATTACAGCACTTTGTAAAGTCCAAACAGTTAATTTCGAAAAATTGGCATCAGCCTTTGATACCGACGTAAATGTTGATTCTTCATTAAGACGCATACAAAGGTTTATGTCGGAATATATTTTAAATACAGATATTATTGCTCTCTTAATATTTAAGCTGCTTCCACATGAGCCACCATATCGTTTGGTTATGGATAGAACAAACTGGAAGTTTGGTTCAGCCAACATTAATATTTTGGTAATAGCCATTGTCTATGATGGCGTTGCATTTCCTATCTTGTTTAAAATGATGCCCAAGCGTGGCAACTCATCAACCAGGGAACGAATAGAGCTAATGGAGCGGTACATAAAATTATTTGGCATTGCAAGTATTGATTGCCTTTTAGCTGACAGAGAATTTATTGGGGAACATTGGTTAGCTTATTTAAACGCAAATCATATTCGCTATCATATCCGTATCAGAGAAAATTTCTGGGTTGATATTCCAAGAAACAATCATCGTGTTAAGGCTACATGGTTATTTAATGGGCTAAAACTTAATCAATTTCAATATTATCCCAAAATTGTATATGTAAATAACCAACTTTGCTACTTATCTGCTTCTATGGTAAAAAACAAAAAAGGAGGACCCGAAATGCAAATAATAGTTTCTTTCAATAAGCCTGAACAAGCAAACTCATTATACAAAGAAAGATGGCAAATTGAAACAGCGTTCAAAGCCCTAAAATCAAGCGGTTTTAATATTGAAGACACTCACTTAACTGAAATTGACAGAATTAACAAATTATTTGCTATGGTCATTGTTGCTTTTACTTGGGCGTATAAGGCTGGTATTTACTTAAATGATATTAAGCCAATTAAGATTAAAAAACATGGAAGGAAGGCTAAAAGTATTTTTAAATATGGCCTTGGATTTCTATCAAATATACTGTTTTCTAATAACTTAGAGAAGTTTGAATTGTGTTGTAATTTTTTGTCATGTACTTAG
>RZYO01000358.1 GCA_009930325.1 Spirochaetia bacterium
AAGAAGAAATGTAGAAATGGCTAAAATCTTATTAAAATTAGGACACAGAGTAGAAGAAGAAATAGAAATGGATGATGACTCTTGGGAAGAAGAAAAAGAGTTTATAGAATGGGATGAGAGAACTACGCATGAA
Source organism: Spirochaetia bacterium (assembly GCA_009930325.1). Taxonomy (GTDB): domain Bacteria; phylum Spirochaetota; class Spirochaetia; order Sphaerochaetales; family Sphaerochaetaceae; genus Pleomorphochaeta. The sequence continues at coordinate 134 of RZYO01000358.1, forward strand.
TTAGACGAAGCTTAACTTACTAGGTAGCAAAATAACAACCTTGCTTTAAATGTAAATTATAATAGAAGATGTCAGTAGTTGAACTGCTTTTTAGTGGTGATATGAAGAACATCGGATAGAATAAACAGCCTAGGTTTAAAAATTAAACAAACTTATATGAATAAAAAATTTATTAGTATTATCCCTAAAAAAGAACTTAAAAAAATAAAAAAAAATATAAGTTTATTAGATAAAATACAAATGGATTTAGAAATTCAAGTTATATTATATGGTAGTATATTTATAAATAATAACAAAGATTATATTATATTAAATAAACATAAATATAATAAGAAAGATATTTTTGAAATGATATTAAAAATTAAATAAAATTATATGAAAATATATAAAACAAAAGAACAAATAGAAAAAGATATTATTGATAATCAATTAACAATAAATGATGATGTTAGATTTGAGTGTGATTTTGATTTTCCAAATTGTGATATACATGCTCGTGATATAGATGCTAGTAATATAGATGCTTATGATATAGATGCTAGTGATATAGATGCTAATAATATAGATGCTTTGAATATAAATGCTGATGATATAAGGGCTTGGAATATAAAAGCTCGTGATATAGATGCTGATGATATAAATTATTACGCTGTATGTTTTGCTTATCAAAATATCAAATGTAAATCTATAATAGGTCGTAGAGAAAATTCTAAACATTTTTGTTTAGATGGTGAGATAGAGATTATAAGTGAACCAGAAGAAATAACTATTGATAAAGAAATAACTATCAATGGAAAAACTTATGTATTAAAAACTAAATAAAATTATATGAGAGAAAAACACACTTGTTATTTTTGTAATCATACATATAAAACAGAAATATCAAAGGATAAAAAAAGTTATGATGATTGTCCAAATTGTGGTGCGTACAATCCAACAATAACAGGAATGGTACACAGAACAGAACCATTTACTATTAAAATCAATGGTAAAGATACAACATTTACTCCCTGTGGATAACTCTATTGTATTATTCTGTAAATAGTATATAATTAAAATATAAATAAGTAATATAACAATATGAACGAGAAACAAGCCATTATATACGCAAAAAGCGTAAATAGGCATCAAAGAAATGTCGTAATAGACAAAATAAAAAAGGTCGTGATCGGGATAATAATAACAGCTATCTTTATTGCCCTAGTAGGAATAGCAGGTCAAGGAGATT
>RZYO01000359.1 GCA_009930325.1 Spirochaetia bacterium
TTTTAGAAAGTGAAATTAGAAAAATAACAGAAAAACAAAGAGAAATGTGGGATATTGTATATAAGGTTAATAGATTAACAGAAATAAGAGAAGATTATTTTGATATTGTTGGTTATGAGAAAGATTTTAACGAGCAAATAAATTATCATATAATGGAATTAGATGAAAGGTTTTGAAAATGAATATAGATGATATAAAGATAGAATTAGAGCCTATATTGGATTATTTAAAGTTGGAATATATAGAAGATAAATTAATGATGATTAGTTTACAAAATAATGTAAGTGTAAAATATTTAAAAGAAGTTGGAGTTATTCCGAAAAATACAACCTATAAACAAATAACTAAACTTTTTGATATATTTAATGACAATACAGACTTAGTTAGTTTTATTTTAGAAGAAATAAATAAAGAAAGAGGTTTTTAAAAATGGAGAAAGAAAAAAAAATATATGATTATAAGAAAAAAAGTATAGCATTAGGAGTTTTATTGAATTTATTATTAGTAGGAGCAGGAAGTATGTATGCAGGTAAGGTAGGTAAGGGTATTGTTTTATTATTTGGAAGTATTTTTATATTTTTCCTAAGTGCAATATTTCTGTTTATACCCTGGATAGTTTATATATCATTTGTATTAGTTATAGGGGTATTGGATGTTATGGAATATAATGAAATTTTAAAAATGGAGATGGATTTATAGGTTATTAACAATAAGTTTAAATAAGATATTGTGATAATTAATATATCATAATGTCATTTAAATCTTTTATGTTAGGAACTAAGTCGGTTCCAATTATTGAATATATCGGCGAAGAAACAAGAAATGCAAATTATAGGAGTTATATGCCTAAGTATTTGTATAAGCCACCTTTTGGCTATCCTAGAAGTAGTAATATTGATTATTTAAGATATTTAAGTGGATTGCCTTATATAGAGATGGCTATCGATACTATAATTAGAAAGGTATGTGCTAGTAAATGGAATATAATACCGAACCCTAGAATACCTAAGAAGATATTAGATAAAGAATTCTATAAAGATGATGAGTTTAAAGATAATGTTGAATTTGAGATACAACATATTAGAGCTTTCTTAGAAAATCCTAATTCTAACCCACACGAAACTTTTAATGATGTATTTGTTGAAAAAGTAATTAGAGATTTAGTTACTTTAAACACTGCTGTAATTAATAAGGTTTATAATAATAAAATGGAGATGGTGGAAGTTATTGCTAGAGATGGTGGTAGTTTCACTATAAACCCTAATGTTTTTGGTTTATTGACTGATAGAGAAGATATAATTAGTTCTAAAAAGATTGTTAAAGCTCCTGAGGATGTTAGTAATTATTTAGTTGAGATGCC
>RZYO01000360.1 GCA_009930325.1 Spirochaetia bacterium
AATAAACCTTAGGATCTAGTTTTGTAGTTGCAGCATGGTCAAGATCATAAGTTTTCATTTCTTAACCTCCAATTCAAGTAGACATTTATCATATAAACTAAAATCAATATTTGCATAAGTTTTTTGAAATTGCTGGTCTATTTGAAATGTCTTTTGATTCGTACTAAGTAACGATCTTTCGATATCATCAGAAAGCTTCTGGATGGCATAAGATTCGTGAATGATACAAGGATCATCATCATTAAATAATTCAATACAAGTCCTTTTAATCGCATCTTTCTTGTAAGTAAGATTTAATAGTGGCCCTTTAAAAAGAACTTTACCAAGTTCATCTTTAATGATTATTTTTTTAATTTTCATTAAATGCCTCCAATAAATACTTTATAGATATAGTATATCGCGACACCTAAAAAAATGATACTATTCATCAATTTGATGATATCTAGTCTTGTGCGAATGAAATTAGATACTGTATTTATACTTTTAGCTCTTAATCCGATAAAAGTAATAATGATTAAGGGCGCTACAAAAAATAAAACATAGATAAATAATAAGATGTTGAATAATAGAAAATGCGTGGTTCGATCGACAACAATTGCCGTCCAAGCAACGAATGCTTGACCACTACATGGGAACTCGACGATCGCAACAAATGCTCCAATAAGAAAAGCTGTAACATAAATCATTTTATTTCCTGATTCAATTTTTTCTGAGAAATTTGACATGATCTTCCGCGTTAAAACAAAAAACTTATTTGGCAATTGATTCTTAATCTCACCATATTTTTGTTTTCTTGCAGACATAAAATCTAAGAAATTTAAAATAGATATAAAAAGTGCTAATAAAATAATAATTGAATAGAACACTTTCATGTAAGGAAGTAAGGCAGATAGTGCAGTTGCTAAAAATCTTCCAAGAATGAAATATGTCACAAATACAGCAAGTATATAAGAAAAACAAATATATAAAATTGTTTTTGAACGTTTCTTATCGGTTAAAAAAGATAAGAACATTAATAACATAGCGAGAGCACATGGATTAAATGCATCTAAGAGACCTAATAATAGAGTAGACCCTGAAAGGATTATCAAGTCGTTGAATGTGACATCTGCATAGATTAACTCGAGTGGATCTAAAAGTGTTTCTTCATCCATAATTTTTTGTGCCATTCCAGATTCAATGGCTTGTTGTATAGCTTCCTTACCAATAAAATATGTTTCTCCCACATATAGCAATGGAACGAGGTTTTGATCTTTAGGTACTTGATAAGTTCTTGCATAACGTGAAAACATCTCTTCAAAGAGTTCATAATCGTCTTCACTCATATATTTTTTGATGTTATA
>RZYO01000146.1 GCA_009930325.1 Spirochaetia bacterium
TTTTTCTAAGATATTTAATTAAGTCAGCAGCTTGGTTTGTTATTTCTTTCATGAGGTAATAATATATTATAAGTAAAAAATATGCAAGTTTTTTCGTAATTATTTTACTTGTCACGTATTAAATAGTGTGTTATATTACGGTTGTCACGAAAGATAAATCATATTAAGGAGTAAAAATATGAAAAAAATTACGTTAGTTGTCTTGTTTATGTTAATATGTTCTTCTGTTTTTGCATCAGGAGCAAAAGAGAATGAAAATAAAGAAGTAGTGCTTCATTGGTATTCTCATTCATCATCTTTAGCAAAAACTCAAGAAGTAATTGTTGAAAAATTTATGCAAGAAAACCCAAATATTAAAGTTGAAGTTGTAGAATTACCTGAGAATACAAATGATAAACTTCAAGCATTATTGATTGCTCTTCAAAGTGGAGACAGTTCAATTGATTTCTTTAATGCAGATGTTACTTGGACTGCAACTTTTGCTTCAGCACAATTGATTGATAATCTTGATGAGTATTTTACAAAAGAAGAACAAAAAGATTATTTACCAGGAACAATTAAATCAGCTTCTTATAATAATCATATCTGGGGTATCCCATTTAGAACTGATTCAGGAGTTCTTTATTACAGAAAAGATTTACTTGAAAAATATGGTTTAGAGGTTCCAAAAACTTATGAACAATTATTCGAAACTTCAAAGATTATTAATGAAAAAGAAACTAATCAAAGATATGCATTAGTTGGTTCTTTAAGTAATGGTGAAGGATTAACATGTAATGCTGTTGAATGGTTTTATTCAAATAATGGTGAAGTAATTGATAAAGATGGTAATATTGTTATTGATTCTGAAAACAATAGACAGATTTTACAAATTCTAGTTGATGCTTATCAAAATAAATTATTACCAGAAGGTGTATTATCATATGGAAGTGGCGATGCAAGAGCATCTATGTTCCAAGACAAACAAATCTTTATGAGAGCATGGCCAAAAGCATATGCTATGAGTCAAGATCCCGATAAATCTCAAGTTGTAGGAAAAATAGGTGTTTCTCCTCTACCAAGCGGTCCAATGGGAGATCATGGAGTAGGTGTTGTTGGTGGTTGGCAGTTATTCTTAAATAAAAACTCAGTAAACAAAGATGCCGCTATTAAATTTATGAAATTCTATTCTAGTGAATATGCTCAAAAACTACATGCTTTAAATGATTCTTATATGCCAGCAAGAAAAGCTTTATATTCTGATTCTGATATTTTAACAAAATATCCTTATTATGAATTATTCCCAAGTGTTTTAGAAGTAGCAACTGCTAGACCTCAATCTCCTTATTATTCAGAAATTTCAAGCATACTTTCAGCAGAAGTACAAAATGCAATGAAAGGAGCAAAAACAGTTGAACAAGCATTATCTGATGCTCAACTTGCAATGGAAAAAATAGATTAATTTTTTATTTAGTAGGGATGCTAAATGCATCCCTATTTTAAAGGTATTTTTATGAAACAATTAAATAGGAAAAGTTTTGGTTATCTTTGTATTCTTCCAACTATAATCATTTTCTCAATTTTTGCAATTTATCCGGTATTTAGAACAATATTTCTTAGTTTTTTTAAATATCGTTTACAAACAGGTAATTTAAGAACATTTATTGGTTTTGAAAATTATTTAACAATGTTTAAAGATTCTCGCTTTATAAATGCTCTTTCTTTTACATTACTTTTTTCAATAATAACGGTTACGGTTGAAGTTGTTTTAGGTTTAATCTTCGCTCAGTTAATGAATATGCCTTTTAAAGGTCAATGGGCCTTAAGAGTTATTGTTTTAATCCCTTGGTCAATTCCAACAATTGTAAGCGGCTTTATGTGGAAATTTATGGTTAATGATCAATATGGAGTTTTTAATCAGATACTTCATACGTTGGGTTTTATTGAAAATTATATTCCTTGGTTAAGTCAAGATTTAACTTCAAGATTTATACTTATTCTTGCAGACATTTGGAAAACCTCGCCATATGTATCTTTATTAGTATTAGCTGGACTACAAAATATTCCTGAGTCTTTGAATGATGCTGCTTCAATAGATGGGGCTGGAGCAATAAGAAAATATTTTTCAATTACTTTACCACAATTAAAACCAGTATTGGCAACAGCTGTTCTTTTTAGATTAATATCTGCATTAAAGATTTATACAGTTATTGCAGCACTTACAAATGGTGGTCCTGGTTTTGCTACAGAATCCTTGACTATGTATACAATGAGAACTTTCTTTAGTGCTGGTAATTATGGATATGGTGCTTGTCTTTCAACTTTTACCCTGATTATTACTTGTATTATTTCATTGTTATTTATGGATATTATAAGAAATAAAATTAATGTGGGAGGTAAAAACTAATGAAAATTAAAGCACAAAATCAATATAAAATAATATTTTATGTATTTGCAGTTTTCTTTATTACAACAATAGGATTTCCTTTCTTTTGGCAAATATTGAATTCATTCAAATTAGAAAAAGATATTTTCGCATTAACTTGGTTTCCAAAAGAATATAGTCTAGAAAATTATTATAAAGCATTTTATACAAGACCTTTATTAACTTATTTGTTAAATAGTGTAATTATTGCTGTTTTTGCTTCATTGATTTCATTGTTTATTGGAAGTTTAGGCGCTTATGCTATAGCAAAAACCCCAATAAAGGGTAAGCCTTTAATTTTAATTATTGTAATGTCAATTACTTTATTACCACCAATTGTAATTATTAATCCTATATATGCAATTATTAAGAATTTAAAATTATTAAATACTTATTCTGGATTAATATTGGTTAATGTTTTATTTACTTTGACGATTGTTATTTGGTTTTTAACACCATATTTATATGCTGTTCCTAATGAATTAGAAGAATCAGCTGAAATAGATGGAGCTTCTCCAGCTCAATGTTTTTTTAAGATAGTTGTGCCCTTGTTAGCTCCTGGTATATTTACTGTTGGAATATTAGCTTTTATTCAAATCTGGAATGAGTATCTATTTGCTCTTGTTTTAAATCCAATAAAGATTAAAACAGTAACAGTTGGTCTAAAAATGTACGAAGCTGATAATTATATTCCTTGGGGAACTATAATGGCAGCAGCAACAATTATTGTAATTCCTTTAATTACCATGGTTTTAGTTCTTCAAAAAAGAATTATTGGTGGAATGATGAATGGGGGTATTAAAGAATGAGAAATCATCTTCCCTGTAAGTATGAAGATTATATTGAATCAAGGTGGTATTCTCGTCTAATTTTTGATGAATTTCATATTCAATTTGATCAATATCCTGAAAAAGAAATTATAATTGATAAAATAGCCTTAGATAAATTAACAGAGGATCAATTAAATGAATGGTATTTTTCTATTAGAACTTTTTGGATTAATAATAGATCTAATTGGTCAAATTTATCTCCTTTTGAATTTGTTTATTCATTAAGAGCTTTGAGAAAAAAATTATTTAATTTAGATTATATAAATTATAGAAAATCATCAATAATACCCCTTCAATTAAATCTAGAAGAATTAAATCAAGGTAAATATTGTGTTATTTTAGATGGCTCTGATTCTATGTCTTTAAAAAACCAAATAGGTTTGTTTTCAAAGAATGATTGTAGTTTTGAGTTTTTTATATCTGAAGAATTTAAAAGTAGAATAGTAAATGAAGAAATAACTATTTTAAAGAATCCTGGAGAAATAGATATAGAAATATTTAAAAATAAAAAGATTATTTCTCTTGATATTTGGTACTCTCATTTATTGAAAAATGAAGGAATTCCTTTTTATTGTTTTATTGATAATCGAGAATGGTTTTCTGCTTTATTAATTGAAAAATCACAAAATATTGATAACTTATTAAATATTCCAGAAAATATAAATTATAATAAAATATTAACAAATATTCATAGTAAAAATATAAGTAGAGAATTAGTTTTTATTGGAAAAAGTTTAATGAATAATAATAATGGTGCTTTTTTAAAAGAACCAATTTATAGGAAACAGAATTCATGGCTAGATAAAATAATTGAAACAAAAAAATTAAAAGAAATAACTGGTTTTTTTGTTAATAAAAATGGGATTTGGCAAGAATGTAATCAAGATGAAAAGAACAAGAAATTTGCTTCACTTTTCTTAATTCCACAAAATGAGATAAAAGTTAACCCTGTTTTTTTTAAGAAAATGACTTCTCCATTATCTCTTGATTATAAAAAGGGAGGATTTTTTACTAGTTTTAATTATTATTTTACAGATAATTTAAAACAATGGTATTCAAAGTATGATAATACAAAGTTAAATTGGGATAATTTTCTATTAGATTATTTATTTGTTAGTGATAAAGAATATGAAACAGTGCCTCTTTATAATAAGGCTTTACTTGGTTGTACTAAGGATGGTGAATTATTTGTTCAACCTTCTTCTTGGAATAATATTCATTGTCAAATAGGAGAAAAAAATCTTTGCTTTTCATCAAATAAAATAGATGAAAATAATCAAGCCACAATTTATTTTCCTCAAGACCCCAAAGAAGAATTAAAAGAAAAAGGCGCTTTTTTTATTACGATAATTCAAGATTATATTTGGAAAATTCAAAAAGATTCAGCATTAATACCACCTTTTGGAATTGTAATAAAAGCAAAAGATTCTTTTAATGTTAAAGAAGGAGACAGTATTAAATGGTCACTAGATTGGGCAAATGAAAAATATAAAAAAGAAAATTGGGCTTGGTTAATTGGAGGGTTTAATTCTTTAATAATAAATGGTAATGATTTAATGAATAGTAAGATTAAGGCAAAAGAAACCTTAAAAAGAGAGGGCTGGTATAATGAATCCTCAAAATTAACACAAGAAACCCAATTGTTAGAGGATATTGAACAACCTAGAAGTTTTATAGGGAAAGTTGGCTCTAATCTTATAATTGGCTCAGTAGTTGGTAGGTTCCCTTTTTCTCATGGTGCAACTTTTAGTGATGAATCAAGTTTTGCTCAATATGCTATTTCCAAATTTAAAGTTAATGAAAAGATTGAATTTTTATTAAATTTAGATGGAGGAGCTTCTTCAATACTAGGCGCAAAAAAAGATGGAGAGGAAGATATAATAATTATACCTCCTTCAGCCTCAGCGACAAATTGTGCGGGAATACCAAGAATGGTTCCTAGTACTTTACAAATTGAATTTATTTAAGGGAAAAATAATGGATAATATTTTTATAGTTATTCCGACTTATTGGCAAGGGAAAAAAGATAGAAAAAGACTTCAGAGTGATTTGACTTTTGATCATCCAACATTTTTAGATGGGGAAGAAACTTTAACAAAATCATTAGAATCTATAAAAAATATAAAAACTGATAAAAAGTATAAAGTTTTAATAATTACAGCTACAGTAGATCCTTCATTGAATGAAGAAGTAGAAAAAAGAGTTGAAGAAATTATTTGTCCTTTTAAACTTTATTTTGAGATTGCTCAATTTGGGTTTAGAGTATTGAATAAGATTTCAAAAGAATTTAATAGACTTAACATCAGTAATGATTTTTTAACATTGAATGGTTATTCATCAATAAGAAATTGTCAGTTAGCTATTCCTTTTCTTTTAAATTCTCAAATTATAGGAGCAATAGATGATGATGAGGTAGTAGAAAGTACCTATATTGATCAAATCTGTAAATATGTTGGAAAAAACCAGATAGATGGAATCGCCGGTAGATATAGATATGGTAATGGTTCCGTATTTGTAAAAGAGCGTTCTAAAAATAGTAAGGAAGATCGTTTATTTATTAAGAAACAGAATTATCAAAATGATGTATATAGATATATTGAAAATTCTGATGAGGATATTTTATTTTCACCAATAGTATTGGGTGGAAATATGGTTTTTTCAAGAAAACTAATTCAAAATGTACCATTTGATCCTTTTGTGCCTCGAGGTGAGGATATAGATTATTTAATAAATTCTATCTTATTAGGATATAATTGGATGCTAGATAAAAATCTTTTTATTGATCATTATCCTCCTCAATGCAAAGAGACTAATAAATTACAAGAAGATGTTCTTCGATTTATTTATGAAAAAGCAAAAATAGAGAAAGCCAATCAAAGTGGGAAATTTTGTTTTTTAAATACTGATTTATTGATGGAATATCCTGGCAATTTTTTAAAGGAGAATCTAGAAGCAGAAGCAAAATATGCACTAGATATTAGATCAAAAGAGATTGAAAGTGAAGCTTGGTATTTAAATAGTAAAGAGGTTCTTGAAAAGGGTAATATATTAAAAGAGAAAATAAATCAATTTTTTGATTATGCTAAAAAATGGCCTGACAATCTTATTAAGTTAAATAATGATAAAAAAATTAAAGAAATAATAAGTACTATCTTTTAATATATAATTTTTTTGTCTTAAAACTCCTTGGTCTGCACCCCAAATAGTTAACACTTCAGTGATTACTGCATCCGAAGTAGTTTACAACTAATTCTTTATTAATATTATCACTATTTATTATAGTGT
>RZYO01000361.1 GCA_009930325.1 Spirochaetia bacterium
AAGTTAAATAAAATAGAAAAAGATTATCTAAGTAGAAAGTAGGTGTTATAATGGATACTATTTCTACAAAAGATATGGAAAATATATTCAATAATTTAGGGATAATTCTTAGTGAAAAACATTTTTATATTATAGAAGCTGGTGCTGGTGCAGCAAGAGTTATGCAACATATAACTTCTGGAGAACCATTCTTTTTTATTAATGCATTTAAAAGTGATGAATTTTCACATAAACATAACAGAGATGTGAGAAATAAACAACTAATGAATGATATAAGAAGTAAAGGTTTAAGTGCTATTCAAATGATGGGCCATTTTATACCTACAGGCCAGCCAGATGTAGATTATATGGAAGATTCTTTCTTTGTAACCAACCATGTAAGAAAAAATGGAGTAATGTATCAAGATGAAGAAAAATCAAGAATGGATTTAGATGAATTTGCTCAAATAGCACAAGAATTATCAGAAAAATATAGGCAAGAAAGTTATCTTTTTGGTGATGGTTTAGGTGTTTATATTGTAGAAACAGCAACAGGAAAAAAAGATGAAAAGGGTAAAATTCCTCATGTAACAATAGATAAAATTGAAGGTGCGTTCAGTGAAATAAAAGGAAAGAAATTTGTATTTTCTTGTGTTATGCTTCCTAAAGTAACTGGCATTTCAAGTGCAACAATTTTTGAATCATGTGGTTATTCTGTTTTTGAACTGACTGAAAATGAAAAGAAACATATCATTAGATAAGGTGGTGGTTATATTTCTTAATTAATTGGAAAATCAATTAGTAAAATAAGTTTTAAAATTATTTTAATAATAAAAGGAAACGAGGCAACTTTTATAATTTAAAATAATAAACAAAAAATTATGGAGGATGAAAATCTTGAAAAAAGCAATTTTTAGTGTAATTCTAGTAGTATTTCTTATGGTAGGTTCTGCAAGTGCTAATGTAAATCCTTTTATGGATGTTCCTCTTGGAAATTGGGCTTATGATGCTGTAGCACAACTAAGTGCAAGAGGAGTAGTAAGTGGTTATCCAGATGGTACATATAAGGGTAATCAACCAATGACAAGATATGAGTTCGCAAGTTCAGTAGCAAGAGCATTAGCAAATGTAGATATGACAAAAGCTAGTAAAGCTGATGTTGAACTACTTAAAAAACTAGTTGTAGAATTTAAAAATGAACTTGTTAATCTTGGTGTAAAAGTTAGTGAACTAGATAGTAGAGTAGCAGTTCTAGAAAATGATATTGGTGGATGGTCTATTAGTGGAAGGTTTAATTTTAGAGCAGATACAGTTGGAGAAGATAATTCACCTTAT
>RZYO01000147.1 GCA_009930325.1 Spirochaetia bacterium
TTGCATCTATTCCTGTAGCAATAATGTTTATCTTTTTACAAAGATACTTTGTAGCAGGCCTTACTACTGGTGCGGTTAAAGGGTAATCTCTGAGCACAATAAAACTCATTAAACCCTTTCATTGCTAAAGCCAAATATCACTCTAGATAGAGTTATATTTGGCTTAAAATATACATCATTATATTTCAATATATATAGTTTTGCTTAACTTTATTCTAATAATAATATATTTATATAATTAAATCTTTTTTAAAATCAGACAAAAGAAATTTTTATTTTTTTACCTAAAGCATTAGCTACTTTTTCTAAAGTAGATATCTTTATATCCTCTGCATGATTTTCCATTCTAGAAATAGTACTCTTAGTTGTATTTGTTCTTAAAGCAAGTTCTTGTTGAGTGATTCCACTTTTTATTCTTGCTTCTTTAATAAAGACACCAATCTTGAAATTTTCATAACCATCCCAAAATTCCTCTTTAGAAATCTGTTCCTTTTCCAAACGATTATCAATATATTTATCTAAATTCATTTTTTCCTCCTAAAATAATCTTTTCTATAAATTTGGGCTAATTTAATTTCTTTTTTTGGAGTTTCTTGTGTTTTTTTAACTATACCATGTGTCAATATTATTAAATTATTTTTATCCCAAAAACAAAGGATTCTATATATATCTGATTTATTCTTTACTCTAATTTCCCAAATGTCATTTCTTAGTTTTTTAAAGAATTTTGATGGAACTATCTTTTGATCTTTAATATATTTTAAAGTCCAGGAAATTTTTTTAACAACATCAATATCTTGTTTATCAAGAAAATCTTTTATTGGTATTATTCCATTTTCAGTTTCATAAAATTCAATCTCTCTCATAAATAAAAGTTATCATTAACGCTAACTTTATTCAAGTAAAAAATATCATAGCTTTGTATTATTTTATCTATAATTTTTATAAACTAATCTTTCCCACAAAGTCTTTATACTTGTATCTCAATTCTCTATACTTGGAAACCAAAATTTTATTAATAGACTCCCCTCTATTATCTTAGCTTTTGGAGTTTTAGTTTATAATCCACAAGTTTTAACACTTTTTATCGATTCTTGGACTAAAAAGCATATTTTAACCAAATACTTAACTCACTAATTGAAACTGGATATACTGCTCAAGCTAAAAAAAATAATGGTATCATTGCAAGTAATAATTTAAAAGATATTTCACAAGATATAAAAGAATTTAATTTAGAAAACAAAACAACTGGAGATATCTTAAAAGAAGCACTAGATTTCGCATTAATAACTATAACAAAAGGTGAAAAAATATGGCAAGAAATGATAAATTATCGAAGAAGATTAGGTGCTTCTTCTTTTAAAGAATATTTAAATAACTCTTAACTAATAGTTTTTTAAAAAATCTCAACTTTTTTTATTCGAAAAGTAATCAACATAACTTCTCTTACAGCTTTTTCATTTCTAGAAAAATTTCAAATAATTTACTTAATTCCCTTTTCTTATATTTTTGATATGCTCTTAATGTTTTTCAATATACTTCAATATATATTTTATCTTTGTGAGCAATATAAATAAATGTTTTAGGTAATTTTACAATTTTATTGTAATTTACTTGCAAATAAAGTTGAATTTTTGGGGATAATATTCTTCTTAGCAATTTTTAAGTATTAATTTTTCTCTCAATATCAATGCCATTGCCATTCTTATTACTATATTTTAATTCTAGTTTAAAGACACATTTATCAGCTCTAGTAATTGATCTAGTAAACTCAAATATCATACCAGATTTTAAATAAGCTAGTCTTTCAATCCTATATCCCGGCATAGAATTCTTACCACATTTTAAAAGATTCTCTGTATCTTTATCTATTATTATAGCCTCTATAGTCTCTTGTGCCCTATCAATATTTAATCCATATTTATTTTTCAATGTTGAATAAAGAGAATTTTTAGAAAAATCTATATCTATTATATTTGGACAAAGTAAAGCAGGTATAAAACTTTCTTCAACTAAAATAGGTTGATTATTAGCACATCTAAGCCTTCTTAAATAAAAAACAAATGAATTCTCTAATGGTAGTTTCATAACCTCAGCAACTGTAGAATTAGCTTTGATTATCTTGCAATCTAATACTACTGAAGAAGGTTTAGCATTTATTCTATTAATACTTTCAGTAAAATTATACATATAATCTATTCTTCTATTTAGTTTAGGTTTCGAAATATAAGAGCCTCTGCCTCTTGTTCTAACTAAATAGCCTTCTTCAACTAACATATTAAAAGATTGCCTTATAGTAGTTCTACTAACATTTAATATTTCACAAAGTTTTGTTTCAGTAACCATTACATCATCAGCCTTAAAATTACCTGCTTGAATTTGTAATCTAATATAGCTTGCAAATTGTACATAAAAAGGAATTTTTACATTCCTCTCATAATCAAATGTTTTTAAAACGTATTCTGCTGTAATTTGAGACATGTTTTTCTCCCTAATATCTACTCATTGAATTATATAATATTAATTAATATTAAACTTTTAATATTTAATAAAGCAATATAAAAATAAGATATTTTATTAAACCCTTTTTAACTAATATTATACATTAAATTTGTAGTATACATTTAATATAATAATATAATTAGGATTATTAGTAAATAATTAATTTATCATCATAATTTATCTAAAATAATTAAATAAACATATTATTTACAGACTTTTTATAAAATAGTATTGCATATTATTATTTATTATATTTATAATATTTGTATCATACATTTAATATTATTATATATAATATTGTTTTAAATAAAAGGTAGAAAATTAAAATGAAACCAACTAAAAAAGCAGCAAATATGAATACAATAGAATTAGCATCCTATATTGATCAATCTGTATTAAAACCAGAGTTTAGTGAAGAACAAATTAGAAAATATATCCAAGAAGGTGTCGATTATAATTGTAAAACAGTTTGCATTAATCCTTCTTCATTACCTATAGCTAGAGAAATTTGTAAAGGTACAAATACTGGAATATGTGTTGTCTGTGATTTTCCTTTTGGATGTTCTTCAACAGAAAGTAAAGTTCAACAAGCTGAAATTATTTGTAAAGATAATGATATTGAAGATTTAGATTTTGTTTCAAATTATGGCTGGATAAAAAGTGGTAAATGGAATCTTTATCAAAAAGATATAGAAGCAGTTGTCGAAGTTGTTCATAAGCATGGTACTAAATTAAAAGTAATACTGGAAACTGATGCTCTTACTTTTGAAGCAATATCAATAGCAACTGATATTGCTTGTAAAGCAAATGTGGATTTTGTTAAAACTTCTACTGGATTTTTTAATGGAGCAGAAGTAAAAGGAGCAACTACTGAAATAATACAATGTGTAATTGATGCAGCTAAGGGAAGATGTAAAGTTAAAGCTTCTGCAGGTATTAGAGATAGAGAGAAATTTTTAGCATTCATTGATCAAGGAATTGATAGAATGGGTATAGGATATAGATCTACCCCTATTGTTCTAGGAATGAAGAAATAAGATAATTTAAATTAAAATGATTCTATATTAGAAAAAAACACACTGTTATAATTATTTTTATAAAATACAGTGTGTTTTAAAATTAAATTAAGAATTAAATAAAAAAGTTTAATTAGTATTTATTTAAATCTTTGTTTGTCTATATGAGTAAAATGAATTTACTCATTTATGGCTCTAATTATTAATCATCAGTATTACCTAATTCTGCACCTTCACCACTTATAGAAAAAACTGGATCATTAGTACTTCCATTATATTCAAGAGTGAAACTTGGATTTACAATTGCATCATATGTTATTTCACAATCTTGTGCAGTTAAGTCATCATCATTATTAAACAAAACAAGTACCCTTAATGATGTATTTGGTGCTAATAAAGGAAGGTCAAAGGTTACTTTTTCATTGTTACTAACAGTTTGTCCATCAGCTAATGAATCAACAAAACCAACAAAGCCCTTAGTATTTGCTCCAATATATGATTTTAACTCGATTGAAGAAATTACCTCATTACTTTTATTAACAAAGGTCATTTTTGCATTATCTCTAAATAAATTACAACTACTAAATACTAATGCTAGCAATAAAATATTAAGCAAAACAATTTTCTTTTTCATATTATAAATCTCCTTAAAAGTTAAAAACAAATCTTTCTATTAGTTTAAAATATTTTATTGAAAATAAAATAAAATCATTCATTATTTAAACTCAATTAAACTACAGGGAAACTAGCTCCATTCCCGCTTATTGTAAAAACACCTAAATTTCCACCATTATAAGTAAGTTTAAAATTTGCATCAGAATCATATATTAATTCAGAGTCTTGAGAACTTGCATCATTGTTAGTATAAACCTTTACAGATAATGAACTATTTGGAGCTAATAAAGGAAGATCAAAAGTTATCTTTTCACCTACAGCAATTGTTTGATCATCAGCTAAAGAATCAGCACTAGGCCCTTCAACAGGCTTTGAATTTACTCCGATATAAGATCTAACCTCAACTGAAGAAATTACATCACTACTATTATTAATAAGTGTCATTTTTGGACCATTATTAAACAGACTACAACTACTAAAGACTAATGTTAATAATAAAATATTTAGCAATGTTCTTTTCATTTTCATATAATAAAACTCCTTTAAAGACCAAAACAAATCAATCAATTAATTAAAAATAAAATCATTTATTATTTAAACTCACTTATTATAATAACTAATTCATACTTTTCTATTTACAATAATATCAATTTAAATATTACAAGATTAAAAAATACTCACAATATTTACTTTAATCCTGGAATAAGCAAATGAATAAATAAATTCAATACAATCATCAAATAACTTTATTATTCAAGGAAACTAGCTCCATCTCCACTTATTGAAAAAACTGGATTATTAGAATTTCCAAGATATTTAAGATTAAAGTTTGCATCAGAATCATATGTTAATTCAGTATAGTTAGAACTTGCATCATTATTATAATATACTTTTACATACAATTTACTATTTGGAGCTAATAAAGGAAGATCATAAGTTACCTCTCCATCTACTGCAACGATTTGTCCATCTTCTAATGAATCATTACTTGGACCTATATCAGTCTTAGAATTTACTCCAATATAAGATCTAACTTCAATTGAAGTAATAGCTACACTACTGTCGTTAATAAGTGTCATTTTTGGACCATCATTAAACAAACTACAACCACTGAATACTAATGCTAATAATAAAATATTTAGCAATGCTATTTTCTTTTTCATAAAATTTAACTCCTTAAAAGTTTACGATTTATGTCTATTATACAAAATAATACACATATGTAAATATTTATTTTTAAATATTATATATTCAGTCTATAAAAAAGAATAATTATCAAATATTTTTCAACCAATCAAATCTAATACTTTCTCTACAATAGTTGAATAAGTTAAATTAAATTTATTTGCTAAATAATCCAAATCTCCAACCTCCCCATATTTATCATTCACACTCACAAATCTCATTTTAACAGGCTTTTTTTGAACTAAATAATTTGATATCATTTCGCCAACTCCTGCTGCATATCTGCCATTTTCACAAATAACAATACTATTACATCTTTGAGCAACATCTAAAATCATATCAGTATCTAAAGGTTTAATTGTATGTAAATCAATTACAGTTGCATTTATGTTTTTATCTTTCAATATTTGAGCAGCTTTCATAGCTTGATTAACCATAAACATTCCAGTTGAAATTATTGCAACATCATTGCCTTTTAATAATTCTATTGCCTTTCCTAATTCAATTTTTGTATTATTATCATATCTTAATGTTGCACTTTTTCTTGGAATTCTTATATAACTTGGCCTATCAATCTTATTAAGTTGTTTTATTAAATGATATGCACTATAAAAATCAGAGGGTTCAATTATATTTATATTTGGAATTTGTTTCATTAACGCTATATCTTCAAAAGGCATATGAGTTCCCCCATTAGCTTGAGCCTCAATGCCAGGATTGAATCCTATCATTTAACCATAACTTGATTAGCATATCCTACAGATAAAAAGAATTAATCACAAACTTTTCTAATATTTTCATTTTGGTAGTTTTAATTTAACATTAATTCTAAATGATATAAAATATGCTTTGATACTTCAAAAATATAAAATCATAAAAGAGTTTTTCATTCATAAAAATTATATGCATTTAGATAAAACAAATACAACCTATGTAAAATAATTTATTTAAAAATTTATTAGTATCCATTATTCCTTATTTGTAATTTTTTGAGAATATTTTGGAATTCCTGTCAATTTGTTTTTTGTACATTAATAACAAATCATAAAAGTTACAATTACTATTTTTCTCATGAGTCGCGAGTTCTCAGTGACTCAGAGTAAATCTTGATTTATTATACACTAAATTTTTAATTTTCCAAATATTGAAAGAAAGGGTGATATAA
>RZYO01000362.1 GCA_009930325.1 Spirochaetia bacterium
CAATATCCCCAAGCTAAACACTGTCCAGCATCATTTTCTTCTAAACAAGATTCTATATCAGGGACATAAGCATTACGATAAGCACTAGCATTACTACCTGTAGAGGTTAAAATAGCACTATAAACACCACCATTATCATCTGCATTAGTAATTCCGCTTCTAAATTTTACATCTTTTAATATCCAATTAGGATTAACTAAATGATAAAGTTCACTATCTTTATTATCATAGTTATTTACAATATCAGATAATGTGTAATGGCAAGAATCTTTGTATTGATTATTATTATCCCAAGAAGCTTCACTACAAACATCCTTTAATAAAGTAGCAGCTATCTCAAAACCAGAAGGTAAAATTCTAGCACTTCTCATCTTTTTAATATTTGCTAATGTATATTTTTTATCAGAACATCTATTTTTATCATTAATATCAGAACATAATCCTCCAACAGTCCAACTTCCATGTAATAAGTTTTGTGAAATAGCTTCTCTTATAGTTAAAGAATTTAAAATAGCATCTTTCATCCCACTATCAAAAACACCACAATTACTATCATAGGCTATAACACAAGATTGAGACATTAAATTAATATAATCATATTCTGAAACAGCAGAAGGAGCTATAGGATCAGGAATTGTTACATTATAACTAGAAGAATTATCTGATTCAACAGCTTCTGAAAATTCAGAAATATCAGAACTACAATAACCAGAATCAACACAAACCTTCTCTATACTAGAAAGTCTAGCTTTATAATCTTCATAAACATTAGTTAAACAAGAAGAATCCTCACAATCTTTAGCATAATTATAATATTCATGAGCAATTTCATCTTCTGGATTCCAAAAACAACAATTACTTATACAATCATAATTAGCAGAACAAGAATTACCATCTTCTCCTAAAGAAAATACTTTATTTATATTTAAAGAAAATAAAAATATAAAAAGAAATATAAATAAGAGTTTTTTATTAACAATAAACATAAAAATATATTAAATAAAATAAACTCTATTCAGGTAAAACACACTCAAATTCTGTGTTACAAATATTAGGAGATTCACAATCAGAATCAGAAACACATTCTACACATTCGTTATTATGACAAACCTCTTCTCCAGAACATGTATAATTTTCATTAGAACATTCTATACAAATTTTATCAGAACCAACATAATCACAAATTCCACTTTCACAATTTGCATCCATTATACAAGGTTGACCAACAATAGAAGTTGTTTCAGGGGTTCCAACTAAATCTTGTAATAAAGCTTCTCCCCAATCATCAGTACCAAACCAATCAGA
>RZYO01000363.1 GCA_009930325.1 Spirochaetia bacterium
GCACTTTGTTTGATTGGAAAATTAGGACAAAAAGAACTCATAGCATTAGCAAAAGAAACATTTAAAGATCAGCTAGATTGTAGTATTCCTAAAGAGTTTTAACGTTATTGGTGCCTTACATGTAAAGATGTAAGGCACCAGTTTTACAGACTATGATTTAACTGCTTTTGCCATATCCCACATAGGCATAAAAATACCCAATGCCATTAAAAGTACCATTGCCGCAATAAAACCTAATAAAATTGGCTCAATATAGCTTGCAATATTGTCAATAATTTGATTAAAGCGTGATTTGAAATACAACGTTACTTTTTCAAGCATTTTATCTAATGTACCACTTTGTTCACCTGCTTGAATCATTTGAACAAGCATGCCTTCAAATAAACCTGTATCACGAAAAGATTCTGTAAGTGAAACACCACGCTGTACTGAAATTTTAACGGCAGAGAGTCTTTTTTTAAGATGAGTGTTTTCTAGCGTTAAAAGAGACGTATCAAGAGCATCTGCAATAGGAATACCTGCACGAATAAGTTCTGTAAAAACAAGGCAAAAACGACTTAACGTTGCATAAAAAATAATATCCCCAATTAAATACACTTTTAGAATATATTGATCAAAATTTTTCTTAAATTCCTCATTGTTATTGAGTAAATACTTAATAAGTACAATGGTTAAAATAATTCCACCTAGTAAATAAAATCCATAATTATTAATGATATTTTCCATAAAAAGAAGAATTTTTGTAGGAAGAGGAAGCTCTGCTTTAAGTTTGGAAAAGATATCTTTGAATTTTGGAACAACATAAACCATTAAAATGGTAAAAGCAATAGCAATAGCAATAACAACAGTAATAGGGTAGCGTAATGCTTTTTTGAATTTTTGTCTATTTTCTTCAATTTCTTCAAGGATTTCTGCCAGCTTTTCTAAAGATTCTGCCATATTACCTGTACTCTCACCAAGCTCTACCATTGCAATAGAAACATCCCCTACATCTTCTCTATAAGACATAAGCGATTGTGTTAAGCTTAAACCTGAATTTAAATCATCATTAACATTTTGGAAAATTGTTTTTAAAGCTTTATCAACAGTGGCATTTGCTACCTCTTTTACACTATCATGGATAGAAATTCCTGCATTAGTCATAACGCTAAGCTGTCTAATAGCTGCAATTAAAGAGGTCATTTTTATTTTTTTGCGTACCAACGTTCCTAAGAGTTCATTTTTAAAAGATCGAAATTGATCCTCAAGTGGTGCAGATGTTTCTTTAATATTTAAAATAATTCCAGGAACTTTATTTTTTGCA
>RZYO01000364.1 GCA_009930325.1 Spirochaetia bacterium
TATAACAAGCATAGGTTTGATACAATCGTATCAAGCCTTTTTTCTATGCAGAAAGGGGAATATTTCCCTATCTGCCAATATCCGAATCACTAATTTGAGTCAAAAACTTAGACTTCTTTGGTCTGTATTTTAATTGTCATCTAACCTTTTAACGATTACCTAACAATTTAACGATTACAGAATTAAGTACAATTAATATTGCAAAAATATATAAAAAGTGATAAAATGTGGTTAGAAAGTAAGAAAATAGGAAAATAAGAAAGAGGTGGATTCGATGATTATAGAACTAAGAAAAAAATCTCAAATTACGATACCCAAAGAAATCATTAATGAGTTAAATATTCAAGAAAAAGACCAACTTGAGATTTCTATAAAAAATGGAGTCATTGTGATTGAGCCAGTCGCAATATATTCAAAATCATACATCCAAAAATTAGAAGAAACTGTGATGAGAATAAATGAAGACCCTTCAAAGTACAATGTTGGACCTTTTAAATCTGTAGAGGAAGCTATAAACTACTTAGAAGAATCTGATGAGAATGATGAGAAAGACAAAGAACCAAAAAAATGACATATGAAATATTATTTTCAACTAGGTTTAAAAAGTCTTTTTCTAAGTTACAAGATGAAGAAAAGAGATTATTCTACAATAAGTTATCTTTATTTATAGAGAATCACAGGCACCCAAGTCTTAGAACAAAAAAGATCAAAGGTAGTGAGATTCTATTTGAGTCTAGCATCAATATGTCAATCAGAGTAATTTGGACATATCAAAATGAGAATTTAATATTGATGATTGACATTGGTCACCATGACATTTTAAACAAACTATAGTTTTAATTTCATATATAATAAAAAACTATGTAAGCTAATTTGAACAGTCGTTTTTACAGGATAATTTTTTTAAAGAACCATCGTTACACATGTCAACAACAGGACAAGTAACAATTAGCACTAAAATAGGTAGCATGACACCCTATTTCGTTACTTAAACTTAAATCATAAAACACACTTAAATTATTACATAGGGGATACATATGAAATTTGAAGAAATAGAAAAATTGATGTTAAAAGATAAACAAAAATTTAGTGATTTTTTAGAATGAAGTGGCTTCCAAAAGTTGGAGATATGGTATAGTAAACCATACACTCTGATGAATGGGAGCTTTTATTTTATACTTCAATGGGGTATAAATTTATTGACAAATATACCAGAGTTGTTATCTAAACTAGATAAATAATATGAACTTTTTTCATCATTTATAGTAAAATTAATCTAGAGGTTATCAAAACAGTGATAAA
>RZYO01000365.1 GCA_009930325.1 Spirochaetia bacterium
CCATCAGCTAATACATCATTGTTATAAGCTAATTCATAAGAAACTGGAGTTTCTTCAATGTTAGTTACTAATTGAACTTGAGCTGATTTACCAGATGGAGCTGCTACTACAGCGAACATAGAAGTCATTGCGATTGCACTTATTGTTAAGATTGTTAATAGTTTTTTCATAATTTTGTTTTCCTTTAATTGTAATTTAATAATTTAGTTTTTAATCTTGTTTTCCTTTAAGATGTTTTAACTATACAATATCATGTAACTTATGTCAACAATTATTTTAAAAAAAATACAAAAATATTATAAAAATAGTTAATTGCTTATAATATATAGAATTAAACATGTATAGGTTGTGAAACAATAAGCAACTTGTGCAACAAGTAGAAAAAGATGTAATAAAATATTGCTTTAAAATCTGATGTTTCACTAACTAGAATGATGTTTTTTATAAATAGAAAAAATTTTATTTAAAAAAAATAAGCAAATGCTAAAAAATAACATTTGCTTATAACTAAATTATTTCAAAATTATTAAAGACTATTCAATAATATATTCTACATCTACGTTACTAACATAAATGCCAGCTGGAAGATTGGGTTTTCCGCCTATAAAAATGTTGAATCTATATACTTCTTTATCAGAATTTAAGCCTGCATAAACTATTTTTTTATCTATAATAGTGTTTATAATTGGTTTGACGCCTGAATCAAATGCTTGATCTCCATTTAATGTTGTTTTAAACGTTGATGGGGTTATTGTCACACTGACATTTTTATCTTCATTTAAATTAGAATTTACTCTAATTGTAAAATCAGTAATCATTGTATTTGTTGTTAATGGATTTATATCATTAACCTGATAAACATCTCCATTCTCTATTAAAGTGTATTGAGACTCAATTTTTCTATATAAATTATATGAAAGTTCAGTCTCTTTAATCTTTGAAGAAAGGTAAACATTTGCTTCTTTTGCAAAACAAACAGTTGAGGCTATAATTAAAATTGAAATTAATAAAAATGTTTTTTTCATTTGAGCACTCCTTTGTTACTTAATTTTATTATATAATCACTTGTATACTTATGTCAAGAATTAATCTAACTTATTATTTTTTTAAATATAATTTTATATTAATTCCTTTTATATAAAGTATTTAAAAATAATTAACTTATAACAAAGTTGATATATATATTTTAATTTGAACAAAAAAAACCAGTTCCTAAGAACTGGAAACATCTCCTACGAGAGTCGAACTCGTGTTGCCGGGATGAAAACCCGGTGTCCTAACCACTAGACGAAGGAG
>RZYO01000366.1 GCA_009930325.1 Spirochaetia bacterium
AAAAATGATAGAGAACGGTATAAAATATAAAGATTTGATGGTATAAAACATAAAAAATCCAATTCAATACTTTATCTACCCCAAGAAAAACTCACTTAACAGCCTAGCAAAAGGAATAATCGGAATAGAAAAACTTTATTAAATTTTGGAAGAAGCATACTTGCTATACAAATTTAAAATTAAAGCATAAAAAAAACAAGAAGTATCTTGTCTATTTTTCACTTGAAATCAATTTTTAGTAATGCTTTAAATTGAGGGTTTTGATCTGAATATTCTTCAAGGAAACCTACACTACCAAAAATCATGTTTTTGTATAATTTTTCAGATCTACTCTTTTTAAGTATTAGAAATAAAGATTGCTTCTTAGAATGATCTAAGGAATCACCAGAAATCAAACTTTTAGGTCTCAGACAATTTCCTGTGTCAATGTATCCGATAGTTAAGTTTAGATTTGTGCTGGCAATTGAACAAACCACTCGATTTTTTACATAATTTTCTTGAATTACATATGAAGAATCAACACCCTTAGTAAAATCTTTAAGTACATTTATTTTTCTTCGCAGTGTTCCTTTATAACTTTTCTCTAAAGCTTTTGTTGCAGGAACATCAATGTCACTTGAGAGAAGCGTATTATTGAGACATTTTTCGAAGAAAATCTTAGGTTTTAATTTTGTTATAATCCCAGTTAAGTGAAGGTAATTATCCCTTTCAGCTTTTATAGTAATGTGCGAAAATTTACTATCTTTACCATATACAATTAAATAATCAATTAGGACATAATTTGATTCATAAGCTAATGATGCTTCAACTACATCATCTTTAATACGTTCATAAAATGGTTTTGTCATATTTCCCCGCCGTATCATTATTATATAAAAATAGGATAGCCTTAGCTATCCAATGGGAATGAGTTTTAGGTCTTCATCCCGACCGCTGGAAATGAGTTTTAGGTCTTCATTCCGACCTTGTACCTTAATTATATCACTTATTTGTAAATTGTCAAATATTAACTACCGCATAGTCTATCACTTGTCAACGTATATATACAGAATAGCACTACAGTAATATTATACATTAAATCGCATGTGAAAAAAAGTAGTAGTGACAAACTGCCTTAAAGACTACCTTGATCCACTACCCTCTATATCTAGTAAATAGGAGTTAACCAAGGTGGAATATGATATTTTGATCGATGTGAAAGCAATGAGTTCAAAGAGTGTGTTACAGCATAGTAATTAAGAATCTCAACTAAAAAAGCAACATGTTTCTTTTGATAGTTCAATTGTCTATG
>RZYO01000002.1 GCA_009930325.1 Spirochaetia bacterium
ATTATATGCAATAATTTATACAAATGTTATATCCAATTATTTTGATATTGAAATAGATAATAATTTATCGAATAAATGCACTTATTATAACAAATTTTATCGAGGAAATATTTTTTGAAATAAATAAACCAAATTAATTGGTTAGGCTATTTAAGAAAGGCTGGGTGTTATAGAACATTATTTTTGAGCTTTTAAATTATTCATAAAAGTTTTTATATTTTTATTATTTGATAATATTATTAAATTTTTATATTTTTCCTTATTATTAAGGAACTTTTCTTTCATTAATAAGGTTTGTTGTTTATTCCATTTTATTAAATCTATAACTTGTTTTAAAGTTTCTTTTTTGTTTGGGTGTTCTATTTTTAATTTTCTTTTGATAAATCGAAAAATTATTCTTTTATTCAATGTTGTGTTATTTATATTTAGGTAAATTAATTTATCAGCTAGCTGAAAGCCTTTAGCTGGCCAAGAAATAAAAGCCCCTTCAATAATCCATGATTTTTTTTTTAATATTTCATTATATAAATTATTTCTTATCTTCTCATCACGTTTATTATTAAAAGACATTGTATTATTTTCCCAGAAAATATCATCTAGGTTAGTTGCTTCAATATTTAACATTCTTGATAACTCAATTGATAATGTTGTTTTACCGGATCCGGAAGGTCCAATTATATATAATTTCATAGATATATCCTAAATTTTTCTGATTTGATTTATAGCTTTTACTATATTTTAAATATTGTTAAACCCTATAACCTGTTTTTTTATACAATTTTGTTATAAATTAATCACTTTATGTATAATTTTTTGTTTAAATTATCAATATATTAAGTTAATATTAATCTTAATATATTTTTAATAAAGGAGTTATAGGTTTTAATGAAGTATTTAACAAATAATGGAACAAATATTGCTGTTGTAGAAAAAGATTTTATTATAAATGAAGTTCAAGATGCATTGGATCTTATGGCTGATGCAAAATATATAGGCGATTCTACAACTATTATTGCTTATACAGACTCTTTTATAAATTCTTTTTTTGATTTGAAAAGTCAATTTGCTGGTAATTTATTACAAAAATTTTCTACTTACAATGTTAGATTAGCAATTGTAGGTGATATTAGTAAATATCTTAAAAGTAAAGCTTTTTCTGACTTTGTTTATGAGTGTAATAAATCAAATCATATACTTTGGGTAAATGATCTTGATACTGCAATTAATCTTTTGGCAAAATAACATTTATAATATTTTTTTTATACCAGGTCCTGAAAGCGAAGAGGTTGCATCTCCATTTTCTTGTACTTTGATTTGAGATCTTATTCTATCATGAAGTAATGTTACATGAGATATTAAACCAATTACTTTCCCAGCTTTTGTTAAATTATCAATAGCTTCTAAGGCTTGTGTTAATGTCTCTTCATCAAGAGTCCCAAAACCTTCATCTAAGAATAGGGTTTCTATTGAAACTTTTTTATTTAATAAGTCGCTTAAACCTAAGGCTAGTGAAAAAGATATTATAAAAGATT
The DNA here is from genome assembly GCA_009930325.1 of Spirochaetia bacterium. Classification (GTDB taxonomy): domain Bacteria; phylum Spirochaetota; class Spirochaetia; order Sphaerochaetales; family Sphaerochaetaceae; genus Pleomorphochaeta. Next base: position 1,533 of record RZYO01000002.1, read on the forward strand.
CCCCTCCTGATAAATTACTTACAGGGCGCCTAATCGCTGCACTATATTTATCAATTACTCCTAATTCTAGGGAAGTTGCATTACCCTCATTTTGAATTCTATATAGTTCATAGCGAGGAAAAAGTTCAATTAGTTTTTGATTTGTATTATGTATTAGGTACTCTAGAGTAATTGCTTGAGCAATTTCTTTGAATTTTTTACCATCTGAACTTCCAATAGCTGAATTTAGAATTTCCCATTTATTAACAATGTTTTGTTGACTTGAAATAAAAGCCTCTTTGTCTTTGATTTTACTTCTATTTAATTCATTAGCCTTTAATTCTTGATTTAGAATAGTTTTTTGTTTAATTGCTTCATCTCTATTGGTTTGAAGCTCAATCTGTTTCTCTTTAGCAGATTCTTCTGCAATTTTGACATTTCTTGATTTAAGTTCAGTTTTTTCTTTATCTATATCATTTAATAAAGTTTTATATTCGATTTCTTTATTTTCATATGCTTTAATATCATTTTGTAAAGCAAGTTTATCTTCATCACCTAAATTGTAGGATAGTGCAATTTCAATGGAAGCAATTTCATTTGATTTTAAAGCTGAATCTAGTTTATTGTTTAAGGTAGATATTTTTTCTTTTAGATCATTAATACTTTCTTTTTTGTGTTTTATATTTTCATTCATTTTTATTAATGAATCATTTATAGGTGATAATTCTGCTTCATTACTATTTATTTGTTGGTTAATTTCTCTTATTACATTGTTTTGATTGTCTAATTCTTTATCACAATCTTTCTCTTCAAATAGTTTAACTCTAGAATCTTCAAGCTCTTTTATGTTATTTTCTAGAGATGTCTTATTTTCTTTAATACTATTTATTAATGTTTCTAGTTCCTTTTTTGAATTAATATCTTGTTTAATTGTCTCTTCTAATTCAATAATTTCTTCATTTAATAATTTTACTGTTTTATTATTATCATTATATTCATTAAATAAAGTGTTTAATTTTTTATATGTATTAGAAATGATAAAATCATCTAAAGAAATTCTTACTGTTTTTATTTCAGATTCTAAATCTTTAATTAAATTTTCATAATCCTTAACTAATATTTCATTATTATTCTTATTTGTTTTTGCTAAGTTTAAATTGGCTTGTTCTTGAATAAAAATAGAATTTTTTTCCTGAATTTCTTTATTTAATTCTTTAATCCTAGTTTGCCCTTTATTTAAAGAGTTGATCTCTACATTTAATGAACTAATCAGATTAGTTATTTCTTTTTTATAAGTATCTATTGGATAGATCTCTTTTATTAAATCATTTGTCAAAGTAGATTTAAGATGATCTTGTTGAATTAATAAAGTTGAGATTTCGGTAGTTAGATTAGAAATTTGAGTAAGTACTTTATCAGAGTCCTTTACAAGATTATCATGTACTTTTTGTGCCTTATCTAATTCTGAAGTATCCCCAGTGGTAATTGATGGATGTTCAGTTGACCCACAAAGTGGACAAGGTTTTCCTTTTTCAAGTATATGTGCATAACTTTTTAATCCAACTATTTCTCTTTGTAAATCGATTATCTTTTGTTGTGATTTTAGTTTATCTCTATAATTTTCTTGTTCTTTTTCTAAGAGTGATTCTTTATTATTTTTTTCAATTAAGCTTTGTTCATTTTCATAGTATTGTTTATAATTTATTAATGATGTTTTTAATTGTGAAATATAATTATTTTTCTTAGAAATTAAGTCAGTAATTTCTTCATATGATAATTCATAAGTTTCTAACTCATCCTTTAAAGAAGTTAATTCTTTATTAAGAACGTTGTATTTTTTTTCTTGTTTTGTATATTCTTCAACAAGTTGTGAAGTTCCCCCTTTTTCATTCGATAGCTTTTCTTCAGTTTCAGTTTTTTTAGTTTTAAGATTAATATATTTTTCTAAAGCATCTAAAATTGACTCTTGTTTATTTTCATATTTTTTTAAATTATTTTGCTCTTTAATATATTTATTAGCGGTATCTAATTTTGATTGTTTAGTTGCTTTTTTTTGTTTGTTTTCTGTAATTAATTTATCAATGTTTGCGTATTGTTTTTGATTGTTTATAAGATTGTTGTTAATTATTTCTAAATTATATATTTCACTTTTAATATCACTATCTAAAATTCTAACTTTTTTAATTACTGTATTTAATTTTTCTAAATTATCTTCTTCCTTTTTTTTATTTATATAAAGTTGTTCTTTATTTTTTAATAATTCTTGTTGCTTTTTTTTGTTTTCAATCTCTTTTGAAATTAATTCTTTTTCTTCTTGGACATTTATTGTTTTTTCTTTTTCACAAGCAATTAGTTCTTTGTTAAATGATATAATGTTAACAACCTTATCATAATTTTTTATTTTTGATACTTGTTGAATATGAATCTCTTTTTGAGATTCTAAATCTTCTTTTATTTTAGATAAAGCTTCTTCTTTTTGTTTCAAATCATTTAATTTACTATAGTAATTTATAATAGATTCTAAGTTTTTTAATTCCTTGTTTATTGTATTTATATTATCTTGAAATTCTTGAATTTGCTTATTTCTGTATTCTATATCTTCATCACTTAATAATTCTATATCTCCAATTTGTTGCTTCAGGTTTTCAAGTGTTTGTTTTTCATTTTTATGATGTTCATATACTTTTTTGCTTATTGCACTATATATTTGAGTACCTGTAATTTGTTCTAAAATAGAGGCTTTTTCCTCTTTTGAAGCTTTTAAAAATAAATCAAAGCTACCTTGAGCAAGCATGACAGTTTTGCTAAATTGGTTAAAATTTAAGCCTATTAATTTTTCAGTATCGTTAGCAATGGTAGAAGGACTATTATTTAGCAACTTATTTGTTGATACTTCAGTTAATGTTGTTCTTTGTGTTTGTAGGTTTCCTTCTGCTAAATTCCTAGATTTATGTTGACTAAAGGTGGCAATATATTTCTTTCCTTTTACTGAAAAAGTAACTTGAGAACTACACTCTCCACTGTGTTTATTCATTAATTCATTCGTAGTTCCAGTAATTTTTCCTTGTCTTGATGTTTCCCCATATAAAGCTAGTGTTATTGCATCAAATATGGATGATTTACCACTACCAGTTTTACCAGTAATTAAAAAAATATTTTCACGAGTTAATTCAGGATTATCAAAGTTAATTTCCCAACTTCCTTTTATTGAATTTATATTTTCAAATTTTAAATTATGTATCTTCATATTTACTTACCCTCAGCCTCTACTTCAATAAGTACTTGATCAAATAGGTTATAAACTTCCTCGTCATCTATATATAGTTTATCCTTTCCAGTATCTTTGAAGGTCATATCAAAAATTTGTTTTGGATTAAGCATATCAAGTGTTACTTTGTTGTTTTGTGTTTCTGTGATAGTAATTTTAGTATCTAATTTAATTAATAGTATTTTAAAATTATTTTTCAAAGTCTTTACAAATTCTTCTATGGTATCATTTATTGAGCTTTCAATTGTGTTACTTTTATAAATAATTTCTAGATATATAGGATCTTCTTTATAATCAATTTGAATATCTTTATCTAATTGAGTTAATTTCTCTTTTATTTCATTAATGTTTTCAGCTTCTATTTGTTCTAAGTTTAAGAATTTTGGTAATAGAATTTTTTCTTTCTTAAATTCTTTATTATTAAAATCGAGTTCAATAATTTGTTTTGCTGTTTTCTCCCCAAAGTTTAATGAAATAGGGGAGCCAGAATAAACAATTCTTTCATCTTTGTTTACTATTTGAGGTTTGTGAATATGTCCAAGCGCATAGTAATCAATGTTATTGGGAAAAGTGTTTGTATTAATAGTTTTCAATTTTCCAACAAAAATATCTCTATGTTTTTCCCCTTCTATTTCTGTAGAACTTGAACTCCCTGTTGCAAAAAGGTGCATTAAAGATATAGTTGGAAGCTTTTGATCTAAATTATTAATTATATATTCATCAACTTTTTTATAATGGTTAATTAATGCAGTTTCTAATTCTTTTTGGATATCTAAAATATTATCTGATTCTAAATCAGGTTTAATATCTTTTTCTCTTAAAAAGGGGATGGCAATAATATTGCAATAAGGAACACTCTGTTTATCTTTTAATGTAAATATTTGATCTTCTATATTTATGGATGTGATTATATGGATATTACTTAATTCTAAAAAAGGGGTAGCTAAATCAAGCATTGAAGGTAAATCATGATTACCACTAATTATTACTGTATCTTTTAATGTTTTAATTTTTGATAATCTATCTAAAAATGAATAAAAGACTTTTTGAGTTGATACACTAACATAAGATGTATCAAAAATATCCCCTGAAATAAGTAATAAATCTATTTCATCTTTGATAATTGTATCAATTAAATAATTGAATAAATGCTCATGTGCAAAATTAATTCTATGTTTATGTAAATTTTTTCCAATGTGCAAATCACTAGTATGTAGAACTTTCATATATTTTTCCTTAGTATCTTTGTTATTATACTGTATTTTTACAGAAATTAAATACTTAAATTTTTAATTATAATACGTTGTCTTATTCAAATTTAGGATAATCTAATATTTTATATATTTACTTTATTCCTGTAATTAATTTAATTATAACAGAATTATTTATGATATATTTAATTAAATTAAAAAAATGAATAAAACGCTTGACTGTACCCTTAGGGGATTATTTATCCTTTGAGTAACTTAATATTTTAGGAGAAAATAATGACAATTTCAAAAGTTTCAGAATTAACAAAATTAACAAAAAAAGCAATTCGCTATTATGAATCAGTGGGGTTAATTCAATCAAAGGTTTTAACAAATGGTTACAGGGATTATTCAAATGATAGTATAGAAAAATTAAATATTATTAAAATTTTAAGACAATTATCGTTTAGCATAGAAGAAATAAGAGAATGTTTTAAAGATCAAAAAACATTACTTTCTAATTTCTCAATAAAAGCTAAGCAATTGGAACAAGATAAAAATATTATAACAAATCAAATAGATATTATTAATAATATTGTAAATAAAGAATTAAATCTTAGTGATATTAAATTATTTCAAAATGACATAGAAGAAATAAATGAAAAGCAAACTATAAAAATAGCTACACTATTAAAACAAATTTTTCCAGGTGATTTTGGACAAATTATAACTGCTGCTTATTCACCTTTTTTACATGAAACTATTTCTTCTATTGAGCAACAAGAAATTTTAAATTCTCTTGTTAATGAATTAGACGATATTAATCAAATTACTGTTCCTAAAGAACTTTTATTATGGGCAAAAAATCATAATAATGAAGAAGAAATTAGTAATAAATTTAATAAAATGAAAATTGACTACAGTCAAGATTATGAAGAATTTAGTGAAAATAAAAAAAGTGAAATAAATGAATATCTTAATAATTCAGAAGATAATGAAACTTTTCATACTAATTTGGATTTAATAACATTTTTAAGTACAGAATGTAGTTCAGTAATTGAAATATTTGGTAGATATTTACCTTTACTAAGTAAAACATATCAACAATTTTATCTTAAACAAGAAAGATTTCTTAAAGAGAATGATGAATTAATTAAAAAACTAAACAAATAAACAAGTTTATTTGAATACACCATATATCTTAGACCCACAATAAATACATTTACCATTTATTATATTTTTATCAATATCTCTAATAATAACATGTGAATTGTTGTGGGTTTTTATTAGTTCTTTATTACAGTTTTGGCACATTGTAGATGAAAAAATTAATGTATTCCCTCCATATACAAATGGGATACCAACCTCCTTTGCAATTTCTATCATTTGTGCTAAGAATTTCTCACTAGTTGCTTGAATATCAGTCATCTTATAATTAGGGAAGAATCTACTCAGATGCCATACTTTTACATCAAATTCTTTTAATATTGTAGCAAGATCTTTTATTGTTTCTTTTGTGTGTATACCTTCAATAATTAAGGTAGTTACTTCAACATGATTACCTTGTTTAACTAAATACTTTATTCCATTTAGCACAGGTTCTATATTTCCTTTACAGATTTTTTTGTAGTATTCGCTATCTCCTTTTAAAGCAATATTAAAAGCATCAACTAATGGAGATAATTTTTCTAACGCTTCATTAGAAAAGCTTCCATTTGTGACCATAATAGTTTTTAAATTGTTTTCTTTAGCTATTATTGCTGAATCTATCACATAGTCTTGCCAAACTATTGGTTCACTATAAGTGAAGCTTATAGAGGGGGTATTATGTTTTATTGCAAGATTTACTAATTCTTGAGGTAAAACATATGTTGAATTATTGCTTATTGTTGTTTGAGATAATTGCCAATTCTGGCAAAAATCACATCTATAATTGCAACCAGCTTCAGCTACTGATAAAGTTTTAGTCCCAGGCAGGAAATGATAAAGAGGCTTTTTTTCAACAGGGTCTATCGCTATAGCATCAAGATAACCATAACCGGTGCTAATTAGTTTATTGTTTTCAACTTTTCTAATTCGACAGTAACCTGTTTGTCCTTCTTTAATATCACAATGTCGGTAGCAAAAATTGCAAACCATAGTATTAACTCCAAATAAAAAGATATTAATATTATAGCATTGAAATCTATACTAGATTAAATTTTTATTTGCTTATTTTCCAAGGAAGTGGAAAAACTGCTGAGACTTGTTTCTTATAATTTTTATAATTTGGATATTTTTCTTTACTTATATTTTCTGTAAAAATTACAGATCCCATAAATAATAAAGTTAAGAGAATTGGTCCAATTAATGTATAGTTTAAATAATTATTCACAGTTGAACTAGCGATAAAGTAAATTGAATACCAAAATCCCAACTCTCCTAAATAATTTGGATGTCGAGAAATTGAGAAAAGGCTTGAGCTAAGAAACCCTTGTTCATAATCTTTATAATATTTTTCTTTTTTGTTTTTTCTTCCATATTTTGATTCTTGAAAAACCCATTGTATTTGATCTGCTAAAGTTTCAATTATTAAAAATAGAATTGCAATAATAGAAAAAATATAAGTGAAAGTACTAATTTGTGTATTATTTCTAGTTAATAGATAAAGAGGTAAAGTAAAAACTATAAAAAGTAATTGTTGATATATTGCTATGAAAAAAAGACTAAATAGTTGCCATTTAAATCCTGGCCCAATTTTTTTCTTTAGTAAGGACCAACGATAATCCTCTTCGTTACTATAGCCACCTTTACGAGCAAAATTAAATGTAAGTCTTATTCCCCAAAGAGTTATTAAGAATACAGGTAAAAGAAGAATTTTATTTGAAGATTTTAAGTAATAAACCCAAGCAATGACTATTGGTAAAGTACTCCATAATCTATCTGTCCATGAATATTCATCTGTAACTAGATTAAAAATAAATGTTAAAATAGCAGAACAAAGAATCATAATTGATATAGTAATCAATGGGTTTTCATAAATTCTATAAGTTGAAAAACATATAATTAGTATTAAGGCAAAAAATAGTAGTATTTGATTTTTTCTTTTCATAAAATAGAATTATAGCTAACGATTTTATCATTATCAACAATTTTTTAATATTATTAATTAAATTTAATTTATTACTTCGGCTGTAAAAGTCAAAAATTGAGCATCTTCACTTTTATAAGCATCAGAAGATAACCCCGCTTTTCTACTTAGAGCTTGTAATAATTGTTCTTTATTCCAACCCATTTCATCTGCCACTACAGGAAGAAATACTGCTTTACGGTATCCTAGGGATAAAATTATACCATCTCTTGATAATTTAAATTCTGATAAATCTTTTATTAATTTAGGTTCACTTAAGATAGAAATCTCAATATCTATGTTAAGAAATTCCTCTTTTGTTAAAGGATCAAATCGGTAATCTTCAAATGCAGCTTCAAGAGATAAATCAATAATCTCTTGATATAATGGTTTAATTCCAAAAATATATCCGATACAACCTCTGAGTTTTCCATTCAATTTTAATGTTACAAAAGCTCCTTTTTTCTCATTAAATTCTGTGGCATCTACTTCTTGATAGGGTAAATTAAAGCTTTTAGCAATTGTATTTTTTGCTAAATCTAATAATATTCTTTTATCTTTGTTACTCATTTTTATTTCCTCCATGCAAGAGATAGATAAGAGACAAAATTTTTTTCATAAAAAGGCGGGGTAATTGAATTTGATTGAGCTAATATTTTTCCTTTCATTTTATTTATTTTTGCCATTTCACTAACAATTAAAATAGGTGCTAAGCCACAGATTGTTGCTTTTTCTATGTTATTTAGTTTTAAGTATGTCTCTATTGTATTTCCTCTTATAAATTGATTAGCCACTTCTCTGTCATGTAATGAAACTTTATTAACAATATCTTCATTAATTATTTTTCCATAAGGTGTATAATTAAATCTATATCCATAATGTGTAAAGTCACTACTTGCAATAACAGCGGTTTTTTCATCAATTGCTGATAAGATTTTATGAGCATATTCACTAGCGATATCCATATTATTAAATTTATTAACGTGTGCAGTACAGAGACTTATATTATTAATTTGAGCAATGAATGGTAATATCATTTCAATTGCATGTTCTTCAACTGTGATTTTTTCATATCCTTGATTAAATAGGGAGAGTGAAAATCCTTTAATATTTTTAAATTTGCTTTCATAATATTCAAAATTTCCACTCACTATTTGATTATCCTCAAGACTATAATAATGCGAGGGAGATAGTAAAATTATTTTATTAACTTTTGAATCTAGTGAATTAAAAAATAGTTTAATCAATGAACTCGAGTAATATAATCCGGCATGAGGAACAACCCCTAATAGATTGTTTTCTCCATAAGGTGTTATTTTAACAAGCTTTTCAAGTTCTTCTTCATCATCAGGATACCATAATCCATTAAACTTTAATTTTCTTATCATGGTATTAATTATATCATATGTTTTGATGGGGTATATATCATTTGTTTTATATAAATAATAATTAAATATTTTAATTTTTAATTATTAAAATTCGATTTACCACTTTATTTAAAATGACTATACTAGCAAAAAAGAGGTTAAATATGAATGGAAATATAAGAAAGAATGTGAAAGCAGGTCAAAAGGTTGATATTATACTAAAACAAGATCAAAGAACTGGCAAATTAACTCAAGGTATAGTAAAAGATATTCTAACCAATTCTGCTAATCATCCTCATGGAATAAAAGTAAGATTAGAATCTGGATTAGTAGGTAGAATATCTTCAATTTTAGAAAATGATTAATTGAATAAAATTTTTTATTATTCTTCTTTAATTATTATTGGATGCTTGAGTTTTTGATTATTATCTAAATATTTTTATATTATATATTTAACATTACTTAATAAGAAATTTTAAATAATTTAGTATTTTGAATAAATTTCAGTATTATAATTAAACCTTACAAATCCATTTATGTTTTCTTCATTAAATAGCTTTTTTATTGCATTGTAAAAAACAGAAAAGTTTTTATCTTTTTTGTTTGGTGTATATGAAGATGAAAAGACTCTTTTTATAAAATGTTCAAAATTAAATATTTGATAATTCTCAAAACTTTGTATTTCCCAATTATTATCAAAAAATAACCCAAAGTCCTTTGCTGAAAGATTTTGATGATTTACTTTATTATAATCTACTGAAAGGGTTTTTAGAATTTCATCATACTTTTGTAAAAAAGTAGTATTTTTTAATCTATTATTCCAAATTAAGAAAATATTTGAATTTGGTTTTAAAATTCTATTAAATTCAATCTTACACTTTTCAATATCAAACCAATGAAAAGCTTGAGCTACAACTATTGCATCAATGCTATTATCTTTTAATGTAGTATTTTCAGCATTGCCATTTATGAAATTGCAATTATCATTTTTTGATAAATATATTTTAGAATATTCTCTCATTGCTGAGTTGGGTTCAACCATAAATATTTCTTTCACTTCATTAATTAATAATTTACTTAATATTCCAGTACCAGAACCTATATCGGCAATAACACTGTTTTTGTTTATTCCTTTGTTCATAAATAATTAATTGAATCTATTGGATAGCTTGGTCGAGATTGTGCATACTCACTTACTCTTGATGTAAATCTGTCTTCTTTTTTCATTTTATTCTCTTTTCTATAGTTATTTTACTTTATTTTAGCTTAATATATAAGGTTTTAACTAAATTATTGTATTTAAAAAATATGATTATAATTACTTAATTTTAATTGCGTAATATATTTATGTTATTTGTACAAAATGTAATAAAGTGTAACAATAGTGTTAATTTAATAACACTATTGACTTAAATATAACATTAAGTTATATTGTTTTCATGCTAATTATTTATAAAAGGATTAGCTTTTACACTTAAAAAAATATATGGGAGAGTAATTTATGAAAAAAGTATTAATTTTAGCTATGATTATGGCAATTAGTGTTTCAACAGTATTTGCAAATGGTTCAAAAGAAGCACAGTCTTCAAGTGAAAGTGCAGTTAAACCTTTAAGAGTTGCAATGGAATGTGGATATGCTCCATATAACTGGACTCAAACAGATGATTCAAATGGAGCTGTAAGAATTGCAGATTCAAATGATTATGCATTTGGTTATGATGTTATGATGGCAAAAATTGTTGCAGAAGGATTAGGCCGTCCATTAGAAATTGTAAAATTAGATTGGGATTCATTAGTTCCAGCTGTACAATCTGGTTCAGTAGATTGTGTTATTGCAGGTCAATCTCCAACTCCAGCAAGAAAAGAAATGGTTGATTTCACAGAGCCTTATTATTATGCTTCTGTTGTTTGTTTAACTACTCAAGATAGCAAATTCGCTGATGCTAAGGGATTAAGTGATTTAAACGGTGGTTCATGTACTTCACAATTAGGTACTCTTTGGTATGATACTTGTTTACCTCAAATTGAAGGTGCAAAAATTCTTCCAGCTCAAGAATCAGCTCCTGCAATGTTAGTAGCATTAAATAGTGGAAGAGTAGATTTTATTTGTACTGATATGCCTACAGCTCAAGCTGCATTAGTTGCTTATCCTAATATGAAAATATTAAGTTTTGTTGGTACTGATGATGATTTTGAATTAAGTCAATCTGATATTGATATTAGCTGTTCTGTTTCAAAGAAAAATCCTGAATTAACAAAAGCTATCAATGCAATTTTAGCAACAATGGATGAAAATGATTATAACAGAATGATGGCTGATGCTATTAAAGTACAACCATTATCAAACTAAAAAAAATAACTAGGTAGGAAGTATTAATAATGAGTATTGCTGATATGAGTTTTATTCAACGAATGATTTATATCGTTCAGAATTATAGTGGTTCTTTGATAAAAGGAGCAGGCGTTACAATGGCTATTGCCATAATCTGTACAGCTTTAGGTTGTTTGATTGGTTTTGGCGTTGGAATTGTTCAGACAATTGAATTAAAGAAAACAACAAACCCTATTAGCAAATTCTTGATTAAAGTCGTAAAAGGTTTTTTATATGTTTATGTAGAATTCTTTAGAGGCACTCCTATGATGTTGCAAGCTGCTTTCATATTTTATGGATTTAGCCAACTTTTTGGTATTAATCTTGGAATGTGGAAAGCAGCAATATTAATTGTTTCAATTAATACTGGTGCATATATGGCAGAAACTGTTAGAGGTGGTATTCTATCAGTTGATATTGGTCAAACTGAAGGTGCAAAAGCAATTGGAATGAATCACTTTCAAACTATGACCAGTATAATCTTGCCACAAGCTCTTAGACTTATAATGCCACAAATTGGTAACAACTTAATTATTAATATAAAAGATACTTGTGTACTTTCTATTATTGGTACTGTTGAATTATTCTTTACTTTTAAAAGTATTTCAGGTGCTTTGTACACTTATTTTGAAGCTGCTACAGTTACTTTAATAATCTATTTTATTTTAACATTCGCTTGTTCTAGAATAATGAGATATATAGAGAAAAAAATGGATGGACCTGTTAATTTTGATTTAGCAACTACTGATACATTAGCTTATACGAGTGGCTTAAACCAAGCTTTTGTTACAACAAGGGAGAGACTTTAATGGAAGAAATATTAGATATTAAGCATTTATCAAAAACTTTTGGAACAAATGTTGTATTAACAGATATAGATTTTAAAGTTAATAAAGGTGATGTAACAACTATTATTGGATCTTCAGGTTCTGGTAAATCAACTCTTTTAAGATGTATTAATCTGCTTGAAACCCCAACTTCAGGAGAAGTAAGGTTTCATGGTAATAAAGTTGCTGATGGTGGAATGAAAGAAGAAGCTTACAGAGCTAAAGTCGGAATGGTTTTTCAATCTTTTAACTTATTTAATAATCATTCAGTTTTAAGTAATTGTATGCTTGGTCAAATAAAAGTGTTGAAAAAGAGTAAATCTCAAGCAAAAGAGCAAGCAATGAAATATTTAGAAAAAGTTGGTATGGCTCCTTATATTAATGCTAAACCTTCTCAATTATCTGGTGGTCAAAAACAAAGAGTTGCTATTGCTAGAGCTCTAGCTATGAATCCTGAAATTTTATTATTTGATGAACCAACTTCTGCTCTTGATCCTGAATTAGTTGGAGAAGTATTAGAGGTTATGAAAAAATTAGCTAATGAGGGGACTACCATGTTAGTGGTAACTCATGAAATGTCTTTTGCTCGTGATATTTCTTCTCATGTTGTTTTCATGGCTGATGGAAAGATTGAAGAAGAGGGTAGTTCAGATCAAATCTTCTATAACCCACAAAGTCCAAGGACAAAAGATTTCTTAGCTCGTTTCAGAGATGAGAAAAAATAATAATAATATTAAATTATTAAAAAAAAGCTAGTTAACCAAATGCATTTTGATTGAACTAGCTTTTTTATTTTAAAGTGATAATGATATAGATAATTAATCTAAAATTAATAATCCTTGAAAGGATGAAATATCATTTTCAAAGGAAATACTATCAATATATTTACCATCAAGGCTAAATTGAAGAAGTTGCTTTCCTTTATGAGAATTGTTTGGACCATGTCCTTCCCAGTTTGCTACAAGGATTGTGTTATCTTTTGTGAGACGAAAACTTGCATAGAAAAAGGGTTCTATTTCTTTTGGTAAATTTTCTTTTTCTCCAAAAGTTTTTTCTAATTTTCCAAATTTATCAAAAATTGCCATATATGCCCCATATCCTGATGAGACTATGGTTCTTTCATCATCAAGTCGTAGACTTTGCCATGCATGTAAAAATCCATCAGCTTCAAAAGTTTTAATTGTGTTTAAATTCTGATCAGTTTCTGTAATTGATGAATTTGTTGATAGAAGATATGTATTTTTATTAGTTATACTCATCAATCTTACATAATCTCCTTCTTTAGAGATTGTTTTAATTACTTTATCATTGTTGTCTAAGGTTGTTACACATATTCCATGATTATTATCTAAATCAAGACCTGTTAAAATTGTATTGCCATTATTTTCTCTAATAGCACTAGTTACATTTTTTCTTTCATTACAACAATGTTCAATTTTTCCATTATCAATATTTATTTCAAAATAGCCACCATCAAAACCAACTAATACTCGATTATTGCTTATTTTTTGTAATGCTCTTGCAGTTGGATAATTCTCTAAACTGGTTTTCCATTTTATTTTTTTTGTTTCAGTATTTAAATTTAATATGGTTTGGCAACCTTCATCTATTGCTATGCAGTTATAATTATTCATTTTTCTTCTTTTGTGTAAATCATTACTTAATAAGGTAATCCTAATTTAAGTAAATTATCGTTTTGATATATTTGAATTATTTTATCAATTAAATATAAGTTAAAAAACTTAATAATTTATATATTAATAATTTAGTCTTTTTAACTCTCGTTTAGCATCTTTTTTCAAATCTCTTTCTTTAATAACATTTTTCTTATCATGAAGAGCTTTACCTTTTGCAAGACCTACTTCCATTTTGATAAGATTATTTTTTAAATAGACCTTTGTTGGGACAAGTGTTAACCCTTTTTCATCGACTTTTCTTTTTAAGCGTTTAATCTCTTGTTTATGTGCTAAAAGTTTTCTTTTTCTTTCAGGTTCATGATTAAAAATAGAACCTTGTTTATATGGTTGAATAGTAAATTGAAGCAATATTAATTGATTTTTTTCAATTACAACGTAGCAATCAGTAAAAGAAAATTTACCTTCTCTCATACTTTTTACTTCAGTTCCTTCTAAAGCCATACCACATTCAATAGTTTCAACCATTTCATAATTGAAAAAAGCTTTTTTATTTTTTAATAATAATTTATCATTATCTGAGTTATTTTTCATAATTTTCTTTTCCTAACTTATTTTTTATAAGCAATTCTAAATCCCATATATTCAAAACAAGCTGATTTATCAATAGCACCTACACTGTTGATGTTAGCAGAAGAATTTAATAGAGATCCACCTTTAACTATTATATCATAATTAAAATTATCTTTCTTTAGTAGTGATATAATATTGTCTCTATCATTTATAACTCTGTTTAATGAAAAATAAGGAGAAGAGGTAAATTCCCATATTCCACCTAACATTAAATCAAATTGATTATCTACACTATAAGGAGCAATCATAGAGGTGCTGTATGAATTATTTTTATAATTATTAGAGGCAAAAGCTGCTGCACTCCATTCTTCTTCACTTGGTATATAAATATTAAGATTTGTTTTTTCACTTAACCATGAACAAAATGCTTGAGCTGCATAATAGCTAATATTAGTAATTGGCTCAAGAGAGGGGTAGGTTATTGATAAACTTTTTCCTTGAAGATAGTTTTCGTCTACTAAATTATCTTTGAGTAAAGAATCTAAATTACTCTTTGCCCATTTTGGGTTTTCAATGACAAATAATGAATACATATAATTTGTTACAGGTGTTTTTGATAAGTAAAAACTTGAATCTAAATTCACCTTAACTCCTGCTTCATTAATACTTGGGTAAGTACTATATGTTGTATCCCCCATGATAAATTCAAATGGCTCAATTTTTAAAGTATTTATATTCGCATTTTCATTTATTTTAATATTATCAATAGTTGCTTTGATATTTTTATCTTCAAATGGAAGTCCTATATTTACACTATTTTCTTCGAAAACTTGTTTTGCTTTGTTTATTTCATCATCAAAATCAACACCTAAATAGTTATAAGCATTAATTGCATCATCAAGCATAGTTTTTGAACTGATAAATGAACTTGCTAATTTTAAGTATTGTTTTATTGTTTCTTTTTCAAGATCAAAGCTTATTGCATCTTTGGCAAATTGAGAAAAATATGGAATATAATTAGTTACACTGTTAAATTCTAAAATAGGGCTTTGGTCAATTATTAATTGAATATCAAATTTAATAATATTATCTATTTTCTCTTGATTTAATTCATTAAGTTCTAGTTTTACATTTTGGTAACGATGAAAAATATATGTTAAAAAAACAGGATGTGATACTTTTATATTATCTTTTGCAATAATTTGTGAAGCTTTTTTATAAACAACTTCATGCTCTCCACTTTTTATAAACTGTTGAGCAGGTGTCCCACTTATATATTGATTATCAACATATACTCCAACATTATCAATTTCACTTTCAAAAATAACAAATTTTCCACCATTTAATATTCCAGGTAAAAATCCAATTAAAAATACAATTAGTAAAATTGCAAAAATAGAAAGAGCTAGTATATAAACACCAGGTCTCATTGAACCAATTTTTGGTAAAGTAACGTCTTCAATCTTAGGTAAATCTTTAATATCTTTCATATCTTACAAATTACTTATACCTTTAATCCTTGTCAACTCTTTTACTTTATTGTATTGTAGATATCATGAGTTTATTAATTGATAAAGTTGAAAAAATAGCAATAAAACATTTTACAAAGAAAAAAGCTATAAAAATATATATGAAAGAACACCCAGTAAAAAAGACATTCTGGGGAGAAGTAAAAGGCTGGCTTGATGCTTTAGTTTTTGCAGTAGTCGTCTTAGTTTTAATCAACCAATACATTTTTCAATTATTTGTAATACCGACCCCATCTATGGAAAAAACAATGTTAGTTAAAGATAGGGTTTTTGTTAACAAAAATATTTATGGCTTAGAAGTATGGCCTGGAGGAACTAAATTAGGTTCTTCAAAAAGAACAGTCTTAAGAGATAATATAATTACTTTTTATAATCCAGAATATGTATCAAAGGGTCCTTTATTTGATATAGCTGCTCAAATGCTTTTTTCAGCAACTTTCTCATTAGTAAATATAGACAAAAATGAAGATGGTACACCAGCTGAAAGACTTTATGTAAAAAGAGCTGCAGCTCTAAATAATGATACTGTAAAATTTGAGAATGGAAATATTAATATTAGAGTATCAGGTAGTGATAGTTTTGTTAATGAAATGGATTTTAGAGAAGAGAATAATTTAAGTCTAGGGCCTAATAGGTTAATTGAAGATTCTTATTATTATCCATTAAAAGCTTGGGCTTCATTAATAGCTTATAGAGATAAAGGTTTAAATAATTCTTCATACACTCCTTCTTATTATTTAAATGAGTATAAGAAATTAAGTGATAATAGTTATCCTAAAGATATGTATGAATTTATGAAAACAAAATATTATACTGAACATAAAATAGATCCTAGTGATTTTAGTGCTAGAAGCAATTATAATAGTTATTCTAACGGAATAACCGTCCCTTCTAATTATGTACTTCCTCTTGGAGATAATAGAGATAACTCTCATGATGGTAGATATTTTGGCCCTGTCTCTCAAGATAAAGTAATAGGCAGAGTATTCTTTAGATTCTGGCCGATTAATAGAATTAGTTATCTCGGAAATAAATGATTGATTTAAAATATTTACAATTATTAGAGAAACAAGAGAGTCTTTCTCTTTATATTCATATCCCATTTTGTACAACAAAATGTTATTATTGTGCTTTCTATAGCGAAGATAATAAATGTTGGAATGAAAAAGATATTAATATGTATCTTGATAAACTATTTAAAGAAATTGATTTGTTAAAACAATTTTATAATAAAAATTTTGATACAGTATTTATTGGCGGTGGGAATCCTGGTACTTTAACTCTTCCAAACTTAAGAAAATTATTAATTAAAATTGGGCCTTCAAAAGAAACAACTTTTGAAATTAATCCAGAATTATTAACAAGTGATTATTTAACCTTATTTAAAGAAGGGCTAGCTACAAGAATATCAATTGGAATTCAGTCTTTTGATGATCATATATTAAAATTATTAGGAAGAAATGCAAGAAAAGAAGATAATTTCAAGGCTTTAAAATTTTGTAGAAACTTAGATAATTTAAAACTAGATTTAAATGATAATTATTTTATAAAAAATAAACTAATTGATAAAACTTCTTATATAGAATTAAATACAAAAATTAAATATTCCTTTGATTTAATGAGTTCTCTACCAACTCAAAGTATTAAAGATAGTATTAATGACATTAATATTTTGGTTGATAATACTAAATTAACACATCTTTCGCTTTATTGTTTAACAGTTGAAGAGGGCTCTTATCTATATTCTTTAGTAAATAATAAAAAAATAAATACCAATAATGATCTTTATGAAAAAGACATGTTAAAAAAACTTTGGGCTTATTTAGAAAGCATAAACTTTAATCATTATGAAGTTTCTAATTTTGCAAAGAATAATGATATTTGTGAACATAATCTAAGATATTGGAAATTAAAGCCATATATTTCTTTAGGCTCTTCCTCCGCTTCAAGTATTTATAATAATGGTAACCTAATTCGATTAAATAATACGTCTTCTTATAAAGAGTATATTAATAATGATTTATTAGAGAATTATGAGATAGAGGAATTAAATCTTAATCAATTTCTTGATGAATATATAATAGTTTCTTTAAGGAATAATGAAGGCATAAGTTTTAATTTTTTAGAAAAATATTTTAAATTATCTAAAGAAATAGTAATTTCAGCTTTTTCAAAATATGATAAATCAATTTACAATATTAATTGTGATTCGATTAGTTTAACTGAATCTGGTTTTATTATATTAGATACAATTATATTAGAAATATCACTTTATTTTGAAGATAAATTAATTCCTTAATTATTTAATAAATCCTCCTTCATTAAATCTAAAAGATAATTTAATCTTTTCTTATTTAAATCAAGATATAGAATATTTTGTTTTCCTTCTTCAATAATAATTAAACCTAAATCATATAATTTATTTATATGGTAATTCATGGTTGCTGCACTTAAATTTAATTCTTTAGCTAATTCATTTGAATAATATTTTCTCTTTGATAATAACTTAATTATTTGATATCTTTTCGGAACACTCAAATATTTATTTAATAATAATAAATATTTTTTATCATCCACATCATTTCTTCTTAATATAAAATCACCAAAAATAAATGCTTTTGAATTAATGTGTAAACTATGAATAAATGGACAATAATAACTGTAATAGGGTTGGAATGTTTTTATATTAGTATTTTCATAAAAAGGGCTTATCCTTTTTAAAAAAGCTTCTTCATCATTGTCTGCTGAAAATTGAATATTATTTAAATCATAGTTTATGTTCTCAAAATCTTTATTAACTAAATTAATTTTGAACGTTTCTCTAAATTTCATTATTTCATTTCTAAAAGAAAGTAAGATATCATTATCATTTAAAATTGAAATAATTAAATTAACTGTTTTGTTTATATCAATATGTTTTTTTAGATTTGAATCTTTATTTTTAATTATTAAATACAAACCTTTTTTTGATATATCCTTTGAGATTTCTTCATCAAAGTAAGTATTTAAAAAACTTTTAAAAGAAAAAATGTTAATATCGATATAAGACATTTCATGAAATAAAATATAAATTAAATACGTTGAAAAAAGTTTACATTGGTTAAAATATGTTTCAAGGAATTTTTTTTCTATGTAATTTAAATTGTTGTAATAAGTATTTATAAATTGTGAATAATTCAATAATAGTTCTTCATCAAATACTATAATAGTATCTTTTCTAAGCTGATTAATTTCAGTATTGAAGTATTCTAAATTTGAAATGGTATCAATAAACAATGTAAAATCTAAATCTTGATTAAATAATATTTTTTTCATAAAGTAACCTTTGTTTTTTTATTAATATCTCTAAATAATAAAAAACTTAATATAAGAAAAGCAGCGCCTGCTATTAATATTGTATAGGAAACATAGAATTTATCAACTAAAAATCCAAAAAAGAATATTGATATAGGGGAGAGTATTTGTGAGAGAGAAGATAATATCCCATTTAATCTACCTCTTATGTTATCATCAAATAAATTTTGTAAATTAGCATTAATTGGTATTTCAATATTACAGAGAAGAAATCCAATTATAAAAATACAAATAAACAATAATATTAATTTCATTTTTATAATTAATTCGATTTTTAAGATTATAAAAAGAATGAAATGTGAAAAAGCAATTAATAAGAGAATAATAAACATTTGTTTTAAAATATTTATTTTTTTATTCTTTGTTGTAGTAAAAAGAAAGGAAGAACAAATCATTCCTAGAGGAAGTGCTATTTGAATTATTCCATATAGAGAAGAAGATATTTTAATTACATTTATACAATAATAAGGTATTGCTATTAATATATTTAAAGTAAGAAAATTAATTAACATTGAGTATTTTATTATCAAATAAATGAGCTTATTTTTTTTTATATATAAAAGAGAAAATTTAATATTTGATATAAAAGAACTATGAATTGAAGATTTAATATCTGAGTTTTTAATAATTAAAAACAATTCAAAAATTGCAGATATTAAAAAAGAGATTGCATTAATTAATATAATATATTTTATTTCAAAAATACTATATGCAATTCCTGACAATATTGGGCCACTAATTCTAACGATTGAGTTTATCATTGAATTAATAGAATTGATTTTAATTATTTTATTTTTTGAAACTAAATTCGGTATACATGATTCTATGTTTACTGAGAAAAAAGCATTAAAACTTGAGAGCAAAATTGAGGTTAAATAAATAAATAATAGAGTTAGGTTATTCTTAGAAACTGCTATGTATATTGTTAACAATAAAATGAAAGATAATACGTCCATTACCACGATTGTCGTTTTTCTTGAATGCTTGTCAGCTAAAATTCCAGCAATAGGGAATAGTATTATTTTAGGTAACATTGATAGTAATATAGTAATTGAAAAATTTAAACTTGATCCTGTTAATTTTAATACATAAAGACCAATTGAAAAATTATAAAGCATTGTCCCTAATCCTGAAATAAGAGAACCTATTGAAAAAATAAAAATATTTCTGCTTTCTATATTTGAGTTTAATTTCATAATAATAATATATTATTTGTATCTAACAATTGTCAATATTTAGATGGCTATCTAATTATATAAAAATATTAGATATATTAATTACTTGTTATATAAGGGTTTAACAGTATAATAAAAAAATATAAAGTATATAATTAACATTAAATCTATAAATATAAATTGAAAAGTCAATTAATTTTTAAGGAAAATATTTTTATATTTATTAGATTGATTGACCATTTAATTCATTATTTTTATATTATATATATGGATGAATTATACCAACAAATATCTGATGATACATACAACTCAATATTAACTACTTTAGAAACAAGATATAATGAATTGCAATTATCTTTAACTGAAATAAAAGAAGAGTTAGATAGTTTATATAAATATGAAGGCTTAGCATGGACTGGGCGAGGTGATTATAAGCAAGCAGAAATTGAAGGAACAATTTTTGCATATGAAGTTTTTATATCAAGGCATGAGAGTAAACAATAATTTATAATTTTATTTTGCTTTTTTTTAAAACTTACTAATATTAAAGAAGATACTAAATATACATCTAAGCTTGAAATTTATTATTCTTTATGTTAATTTTTATAAGGATTTGACTAAAGATTATTAGTCAATTAGACAAACTTTAATAAAAAAAGAAAGAGGTATATATGTCAGGGCATAGTAAATGGGCTACTATTAAGCACAAAAAAGGTTTAGCGGATGCTAAGCGCGGTCAAAAATTCACAAAATTAATAAAAGAAATTACAGTCGCAGCTAAGATGGGTGGCCCTGATCCCGATACCAATGCTACATTAAGAACAGCTATCCTAAAAGCAAAAGCTGAAAACATGCCAAAGGATAACATTGATAGAGCAATTAAAAAAGGTAGTGGAGACCAAGACACTTCAACATATTATGAATTAACATATGAAGGTTATGCTCCAGGTGGGATTGCTGTTATTGTTGATACTTTAACTGATAATAAAAATAGAACTGCTGCAGATGTAAGATCTACTCTTACAAAATTAGGTGGTTCTTTAGGCACAACTGGTTGTGTTGCTTATATGTTCCAAACTAAAGGTATTATTACTTATAGTACAGAAAAATATAGTGAAGAAGAAATTTTTGAATTAGCTTTAGAAAATGGTGCTGAAGATGTTGAAACAAATGATGGATTAATCGAAGTTTCAACAGCTCCTACTGATTTTGCTAATGTTTTAGAAGCTTTACAAGAAGCTGGATTTGAACAAGAATCAGCTGAAGTAGAAAAAATTGCTGATCAAATGATTACATTAGACAGTGAAAAAGCAAGAAAAGTATTAAGAATTGTAGAAAAATTAGAAGATTTAGAAGATGTTCAACAAGTTTCAACTAATCTTGAACTTCCTGATGACTTTGAAGAAGAAGAATAAAAAATATGCGTATTCTTGGTATTGATCCGGGATTAGCGAATACAGGCTGGGGTATTATTGATTCAACAGGTCACAAATCCCGGCCTGTTTCTTTTGGTGTGATAAATACCAATAAAGATTCTCTTGAAAGTATGAGAATTTTTTCTATTGCAGAACAGTTAGGTTTAATAGCTGAAAAGTATAATGTTGAAATTTGTGCAATAGAAGATATTTATTTTACAAAAAATACTTCTTCAGCAATATCTGTTGCAAAAGTTATTGGTTCTTCAATACATAAATTGTCACAATTGAAACTTGATGTTAAACTATATTCTCCATTGAAAATTAAATCTATTATAACTGGATATGGTAATGCAGATAAAAAACAAGTGCAAGAAATGGTTAGATTGCATCTTGGCTTAGAACAAAGACCAAAACCTGATCATGCTGCAGATGCTTTAGCCGCAGCCTTATGTTTAGCAACATATGAAACTTCAATGAGTAGGATATTAAGATGATAAACGCCTTATATGGAGAAATTACAAGCATAACTAGTAATAATGTTATTATTAAAAGTGGTAGTATTGAATTTAATTTATTAGTTGCAACTTCAACAGCATCTAAATTAAGCCAATTAATGGATAAAAATGATGTTAGAATTGTTACTTATTTACAACATAGGGAAGATGCAATGACTTTGTTTGGTTTTGTTGATGAATTAGAGAGAGAATTCTTTTTGCAATTACAAAATGTTTCTGGCATTGGGGCAAAAGGTGCGTTAAAAATTATGAGCGGGGTAAGTTTTAAAGATTTTGTTATAATGCTTGATAATAGTGATATTAATGCATTAGCAAAATTGCCTGGAATTGGTAAAAAAACAGCCTCAAAATTAGTTTTAGCTCTCAGAGGTAATTTAGTAATGGAAGAAGATCAAATTCAAAGTGTTGAAATACCTTCTAATAGAGAAAGATTTAAGGAATTAATTTTAGCATTAGTTGATATGGGATATGAAAGAAATAGATGTGAAAAAGAAATATATAAAATATATGATTCACAAAAAGAAAAATTAGAAAAGTTGTCTGACCATGATATTGAAACATATTTATTTAGACAAGCAATTGCTAATTTAAGCTAGAGGCAATTATGAGTGAATTTGAAGAAAATGTAGAAAATGTTGATTCTTTAAGAGCTAATTCGTTAGTATCAACAACTTTTCAAAATGATAATGATGATCATGAAAATATTTTAAGACCAAAAAAACTTAAAGATTTCCAAGGTCAAAAACAAATTAAAGAAAATTTATCTATATTTATACAAGCAGCTAGAGAAAGAAATGAAGCTTTAGACCATACTTTCTTGATTGGCCCTCCAGGTCTTGGTAAAACAACACTTGCCAGCATTATTGCAAATGAAATGGGCAAAGAAATACGAATGACAAGTGCTCCAGCTCTAGAAAAGCCAAAAGATTTAGCTGGTATTTTGACTAATGTAAATGAAGGTTCTATTTTCTTTATTGATGAAATTCATAGATTAAAACCAGCTCTAGAAGAAATGTTATATATTGCAATGGAAGATTTTGAAATTGACTGGGTAATTGGACAAGGTCCTGCTGCTAGAACAATGAGAATCCCTTTACCAAACTTTACATTAATTGGAGCTACTACAAAGGCCGGTCAAGTTTCTTCTCCTCTTCATTCTCGGTTTGGAATAACTTGTCATTTACAATTTTATAATGAAACTGAATTAAGTAGAATTATTAAAAGAAGTAGTAAATTAATTGATTGTGAAATTGAAGATGATGCATTAATCGCCTTAGCAAAATGTAGCCGAGGTACTCCAAGAATTGCAAATAGATTATTAAAGCGTTTAAGAGATTTTGCAATTGTTCTAGAAAATGGAGTTATTACAAAGAATGTTGTAAATGAAGGTTTAAAAAGATTAGGTATAGATCCTATTGGATTAGAAGCTCAAGATAGAAATATTTTATCTACAATAATTGATTTTTATGGTGGTGGCCCTGTTGGAGCTAGTACTCTTTCAATTAGTGTAGGAGAGGCTATTGAATCTTTAGAAGATTTTTATGAACCTTATTTAATTCAAAAAGGGTTTTTATTAAGAACTCCAAGAGGAAGATGTGTTACAACTAAAGCTTATGAGTTATTAAATTTAACTCCACCATCTAAAATAAAAGATTTAGATACTTCAATTTTATAATTTACGAGGAAATTAATGATAGAAAAAATACAAAGTGGTTTAAAAACATCTGATTTTAATTTTGATTTACCACAAGAATTGATTGCACAAGAACCATCTGATAAACGAGGAAAAGATAGGTTATTAGTATTAAATAGGAATACTGGAGCTTATTATGATAAATATATTGATGATTTTGTCGATCAAATAGATGAAAATTCTATTTTAGTTGTAAACAATTCCAAGGTAAGAAAAGCAAGAGTATTTGCAACAAGTGAAACAGGTGGAAAAGTTGAATTTTTGTTTTTAGAAGAACTAGAAGATTTGAGCTGGAATTGTATGGTTACTAAAAGCAAAAAACAAAGAGTTGGAAAGAGATATACATTTGAAGATAATTTAGAAGCTACAATTGTTGAATCATTAGAAGATAGTACTAAAATTGTAAAATTTAATAAAGAAATAACTGAAAATTGGTTTTCTAAATATGGACATGTACCTCTTCCTCCATATATTAAAAGAGAAGATAGTTTTAGTGATGAAAATAGATATCAGACAATATATGCAAAAAATGAAGGAAGTGTTGCAGCTCCTACAGCTGGTCTTCATTTTACACCTGAAATCTTAAATAAAATAAAAGAAAAAGGTGTAAAAATTGTTGAAATTACACTCCATGTTGGTATGGGAACATTTATGCCAGTTAGAAGTGAGAATCTAGATGAACATGATATGCATTATGAAAGATATAGTATTAGTGATGAAGTTGCAAAAATAATTAATGATGCAAAGAAAAATAATATAAAAATTGTTGCAACAGGAACAACTAGTGTAAGAACTCTAGAAAGTGCTGTTGATGAAAATGGGTTACTAAAAAGTGGTCTGGGTAGAACAAATTTATTTATTAAACCAGGATACCAATTTAAAATTGTTGATCAATTATTAACTAATTTTCATACCCCAGAAAGTACTTTATTAGTTTTAGTATCAGCTTTTGCTTCAAAAAAGAACATTATGAATGCATATAATCATGCTATTGAAGAAAAATACAGATTTTTTAGTTATGGCGATGCAATGTTTATAAAATAGTATTTAATTTGACAAAAAAAAACACCTAGAGTAAATAATTAGTATTAACTTTTAGGTGTTTTTCTATTTTTTATATTTATTATAAATATTTTTTTAACTCATTAATTATTTGATGTGAAATAGTTTCTACATCTAATTCTCCATCAATTTTAATTAAAATTACATCTTTAGGAATTTCTTTAAGAATTTTTTGATAATTTAAGGCGACTTTCATTAAGAAATCATTATGTTCAAAAATATCTTTTTCATTACCTCTTTTATTGATCCTATTTAAGCAAGTATCTAATGATGTTTCAAGATATATTAAAAATTGAGGGTGGGGGTAATCATTTAATTGTTTAACTTTTTCATAATCGCAAAGGACCCCTTGATATGCTAAAGATGAATAAAAATATCTATCACTTATTACAATTTCATTGTTATTTAAATGTTTAATAACTCCATTTTCTTCATTATATAAGTGATCTTCTCTATCTGTAGCATATAATTTTGCTAAAGTAAAAGGAGTTGTAACAAATCTTTTTGCTAATACATCTCTTACTATTTTCCCAATTGGTCTATCTGTTGGTTCGAAAGTTGAATATGTTTTGTATCCCATATTTGATAGTTGAGTATTAATTGCTTTGAGTTGAGTAGTAGTCCCTGCTCCATCTAAACCTTCTAATACTATGAAATTTTTAAGTATTTTGGACATTTAATATTTATTTCCCTTGATAAATGTTAGTAAGAATCTACTTTTCTAATGAATAAATTCTTTTTTCGTATTATAATAAAAATATAGCTTTGGAGGAAGGTCTTGAAATACCATAGTACAAAAAAATCTGTATTAACACTATCTTTGATTATTATACTTCTACTTATTATTTCAGCCATTGGTATTTTTAGATTTCAAGCTGAAACTCCTATACAAGCTGTAAGCTCAACTTTAATTAAGAATTTAGAGATGCCAAATGGCTATTCTATAGAAATAAATAATATTAGTGAGTCTTTTTTAGCAAAACAAAATATAGAAAAAATAGTAATAAAAAAAGGTGATCTTGAAATAATAAGTATTTCAAATTTAATTGTAGATCAAAGCTTTTTTAATTATATTGGTTATTTTTTATTTAATAAAAAATTAGATTTAAAAATATCTGCAGACAATATAAAAATTAATATTAATGAAAATATTGATGATTTGTTTTATTCTCTTTCAAAAATAAAAATAAAAGATAATACAATAGCAATTCAATCCAAATTAGACAGTAAAAAAGATAATCAAAAAGAAAATAATGTTAATATAGAAGAATTAATTGATTCTATTGTAAAACAAAAATACATTGATTTATCCTTAATTATTAAGCCTGATTTATTAATAAATTCATTAGAAATAAGTATTAAGAGTGGATTAATAAATTATAATGAAAATGGAATCAATTATAATTCAAAAATGGAGAATTTGTTTTTAAATATAAAAGCGAATTCTATTTTGGAATCTTTTAATTTTGAATTAACTCAAGTTAGTTTATTATTCAATAATTTTAAAATAGAAAATGCTTCTACCAAAATAAATTATGAAAATGCAAAAGTAACATTAAATATTCTAGATTCTTATAATAATTTTAATGAGAATAATTTTATTATTGCTGATAATATATTAATTAATTATGATTTAGAAAAAGTGGGACAAGTTTTATTAGATATAAATAATATTAAATATCAGGATGTAAAAAACTTTAGTGAAATAAAATCATTAAAAGCTCAAGTAAAAACAAATCTCCGTGATTTTTCAGTAGTAGCAAATCCTAATTCAACATCCATTAAAATTGGAAATAATAATTTAAATTTCGAAAAAGCTAATATTGGAATGTCAATTGTTAATAACAAAATTACTTTTTATTATAATAGTGAAGGATTAACCTCTTTATTTGTTAATAATAATTTAATTGATATTAATGATTTAGATTTATCTCTATTTTCAACAGAGAATATATTTAATAAATCAAATATTAAAGTTGGATCAATTGAATATAAAAATAATAATATAGACACTTTGTTAAAAAATATTAATTTAAAGGCAAATTGTGAAACAAATTCAGATTACTTTTTCAAAGATAATAAAATTAACTTTAAAGAAATCACATTAGATAATTTAATTAATTCATATAATTCCATTAATTTACTTTTTGAAGCTAATATAAATTACTTAAGTGAAAATCTAAAAGTAAATTCAAGTATAATAAGTACTATAGATATTGAAGAAAACTTTAAAACAATTTCAGCAACCATTAAAAGTGACGATTTACAAATTGATGATTTAGCAAAAAAGATTAAAACTGATTTAAATATTCAAGGCCCTATAAGTTTTGAAAAAAATAGTATTAAGGCTATAGAGTTAAATTTAAATTATGATAATCAATTGATTTTAAAAACTATCGGTCAAATTAATGGTGATATTTCTAATAATCATATTGCAACATCTCTTCTTTTTCAGAATTTTGATTTAAATGAAATAGGTGTTTATATTAATAAATTTTTACCATCACTTAATAACTATTTGAGTAGTACTACTAAGTTAAATGGTGCCTTTAATTATGATGGAAATATCCCAACAAATAAAAGTATTTTACTAAAAGGTAAAGTAGACTCAGCCTTATTAATTAAAGAAGCTCAATTTATTGATAATAAATATGACTTTGGTTTAAATATTAATACCGATATAGATGATATAATATTAAACTTTAATCAAATTTCATTATCTTTGTTTAATTATCGTTTTGCTTTTAATGGGAGATATAATATTAATACAAAAGCGATTGATGGTTTATTAAATTTAGAAGATATTGAAAAAGCAGAAAACTTATTATTAGTTGATTTTAGAAATAGTGATTTAAACTCAACTAATTTTGTTTTAACAACTCCTAAGTTATTGGATTTTAGTTTAGATGGAATATTTATAAACAAAGGCAATTCAATTTATTCAATAATTAGTAATATCAATTTAAAAAATGATAAAATAGATTTTGAAATTAGTGCAGATATCAAAAACTTAATCTTTAAGGCTTTAAGTTCAAAGGGATTAACTTTAGATTTAAGCGTAAAAGATAATATTTATCTCAACTTAAAAGTTAAAGATTTCGATCTCATTGATTTAGATTATTCAAGATTTAATGGAGAAATAAATTTATCTTATCATGATAAAAATGCTTGGGATTTTAATGTTTTTGATTTTGATTTTTCATATAATAACCAAAAATATGATTTAATTCTTAATGGTAAAGTTAATCAAGATTCTTTTTATTTTGATAAAATAAATTATTATAATAATCTATTTAATACAAAATATTATGGAACTTTAAAATATAATGGGCCTCAATATACCTCATTATTATCAAATAAATTCAAAGATAAATATCAACTAGATTTAACTTTTGGTGATAATAGTACTCAACGAATTGAAGCTTCAATGTTCAATAGAGATAAAATTACAAATTTGTTTATTGATGTCAGTAAATTTAATATCGCAAGACTATTTAATACTTCAAGTGAAATATTATTGGACGCTAGAATTATTGGAAGTACTGATTTTGATAAAAATAATCAAATAAAGGGTAATATTGAATTTAATGAAGCTGGAATTCTTAATAATATTATTTCCAACGCAATTACAACAACACCAATTATATCCAATGATTTGACTGAAGATAAATCTTTAATAAATAGAGTATTTTCATTAATCCCATTTATTAACTTACCTACTAATGCAATTAATAATAATATTATTTCAACAATTCCTTTAGATGCTTCAAAAATTAGTTTTTCAACTAATCTAAAAATTGATGATAATAAGTATTTCTTAGAAGATTTAAATTTAACTTTCCCAAAATTTAGTTTAAATAATTCTACATTATCTTTTGATTCTGAAAAAGTAGATTTAACATTTAATTCTAAGGTTGAGTTAATCAAACCTTCAATAATTACAAATCAATTAAGTAGTTTTGATATAGATTTTAACATAAATTTCTTGAGCTTAATTTCTACTTTAAAATCTCAATTTGCTATAAATGAACTTACTTATAATTCATTAAACTCCGTACTTGAACGATTAAAAGGCTATAAAGCCTTTGATTATTCTTTATTAAACAATATTAATGGGCATTTAAATTTAACCAATTTTGATTTATTCAAAGACACTATTGAATTTGAGAAATTATGGTCTGATACAGAAGATGATAAGGTTAAATTACAAGATGTATATAGTACTTATAATATTAATGATAATTCACTAAAATTAGTTGCAAATTATGGAAGGGCCAAGGTTGATTTTAAAGCAAAACAAGGTTCACTTATTTTAGATAAAGACTTTGGGCTGGGTGGTAATTTAATTTTTGATTATAATAATTCATTTGACTTGTATATAACTGATATTAATTTACCTGTTTCTTTCTTTGAAAAAATAGTATATATAAAATTAATTAAGTTTTTTGGAGATGATTTTACTGGATCTTTAATAATAAAAGATTTATTTAATGATGCTAAACTCTATGGTGATATTTCAACTAGAAGCCTGAAATTAAAAACATTATATACAAAAGATAGCGTTTTAGAAGCTCCAAATTTATCCGTTATTTTTGATGATGATAAGATATATAGTAATAATTTTAAAGTCAAATATTTTGACACTGAAACTAATTCAAATATTTATTGTTACTCAAATGCTCAAGTAATTTTAGACAATTTTATATTTAAAAACTTTTCCATTGATGTTATTTGTCCTAATTATATTCCTGTATATATGCCATTATTAGGCATGAATTTTACTATTGATGTAAAAGGTAAAAACTATTTTAGTTTTAGTACAGACGGAAATACATCTTATATAAATGGTGATTTAGTTGTAAAGGATGCAGTTGTAAGAAGTGGAATAAATTTACCATCTTGGATTATTCCAAGGCAAGAATCAAATGGTGATTTTAAAATTACTACAGCTGAAAATAATAGTTTTTATTATCCTCAATTAGATAATCCAATTCTTAGTGCAACAATGGATAAAAATCAAAACTTTGAATTAAAATTTGATTCTCTTTCAAAAACTTATTCTGCTCAAGGGTCAATAAATATTCTTCAAGGTGAAATATTTTATTTCCAAAAAAACTTCTACATAAATGATGGTAATATTTCTTTGAAGTTAAATCCTGAAACAAAACGACTTGAACCTATTATTTCTCTTGAAGCAACTTTAAGAGAAATAGATTTAGAGGGTGAAAATATTGACATTGTACTAAATTTAAATAATGCTTCATTAGATAATTTAAATCCAGTATTCTCAAGTGTTCCAGCAAAGAGTCAAAAAGAAATAATGCAAATACTAGGACAATCATTCACTAGTTCTTCTTCGACAGATTCTACTAGTGTAGCCACAATTGCATCAGCTGCTACTTCTGTATTCTCTTCTTTAGGATATATTGAAACAGGTGGAGTATCTACTTTAAATAAAACAATTGCATCAGCTTTGAATTTAGATTTCTTTAGTCTTAAGAGTAATATAGTTGAAAACCTTATTTTAGATACTTTTATTGAAGATCCTAGATATTCATCTTTTTCTCCTTTAGCTAGATATTTGAATAATACAACAGTGTTTATGGGTAAATATTTAACAACAAATTCTAAGTTACAAATAATGATAAATTTGCTAGCAAGCAATGATGATTCTAAAACCAGTTTTATTTCAAGTGATTTATCTTTGGATTTAGAAATGTCTTATGAGATTGATACAGAGCTTGCTAAGTTTTCATTCTTTACAAATCCAACACAGTTGTCTATTTTAAAAATATTAGATACTATGGGTTTTAGTGTAACTAAAACAATACATTTGCGTTAGTAGTAATTAGATGTATTAAAAGTTAGGAGATAACATGCTAAAAAAGATTTCATATGTACTATTAATATCTTTACTAAGTTTATCAAGTATTTTTGCAGCTGATGAACCATGGTATGATGGAGTAAAAATTTCTGAGTTTCAAACTGAAGGAATTGTAAATGCAAATAAAGATGAAGTATCTAATATATTATTTAAATATAGAAACAAAATTTATTCAGATGATTTATTTAATCAATTACAAGCTGATTTATATGCTTTAAATGATTTTTCATATTTTTATGCTGAAGCAAATAGAATTAATCCTGATTCAAATGAGTTACAACTAAAATTAACCTTTTTTGAAAAACAAATGCTTAAAAGTGTAAATTTTGAAGGTAATAAGACTATTTCTGATTCAAATTTATTAGATAGTAGCAATTTGGTTTTAAATTCTTTTTATGAAGGTTATGAAATGTCTCAAGCTATTGAGAAAATTAAACAAGCTTATTATGAAAAAGGTTATTCAGATGTTGTTGTAACTTCAAAATTAGTTGAAGATGATAAGAATAATACAGTTTCATTAAATTTTAATATTGAAGAAGGAAAGCAAGTTGTTGTTGGATCTATAGACTTTGTAGGAAATGAAAATTATGATAATAAAGTATTAGCTACTCAATTAAAGACAACAACAAAATCATTATTTAGAAGTGGTTATTATTCAGAGGAAAAAGTAAGTTCAGATATTGAGAATTTATTAAATTTCTATTATGACCGTGGATATATAATGGTTAAAGTTACTGGACCTACAGAAGAAATTATTGAAGAAACTGATACTCAAAAGAAGATAAAACTAGTTTACAATATTGAAGAAGGTAAAATCTGGAAATTGGGAGAATTTACTTTTAGTGGAAACACTATAGTTAGTGATGAATTCTTGAAAGACTATATAACCTTAAAAGAAGGAGATATCTTCAATCGTGGTCTTTGGATGAAAGAATTAAGAGAAATATCTCAATTATATTATGATAAAGGATATATTAATTTAGCAATTAATCCTCAGACTTCTGCAGATGAAGAAAAAAATACTGTATCTTTTAATGTAATAATTACCGAAGGCTCTAGAGCAAAGATAAATGATATTATTATAAATGGAATTGGGAAAACTCAAAAAGTTGTTTATACTAGAGAGTTAACAATTAAAAAAGGTGATTATTTTAATAAGAGTGCTGTTGAACAAAGTTTAAGAAATATCCAAAATACACAACTTGTAACAGAATTAAATTATAATATTGATCCAATAGATGATGAAAATTGTAATATTGTAATTAATATCACAGAAGGTGGACAACAAGATATTCAATTTGGTGCTACTTTCGGAGGAACTGCTACAGGGTTCCCTGTTTCTGGATTTGCTACAATAACAGATAGAAATCTATTAGGTACTGGTAATGATTTATCAACTAATGTTACAATTTCTCCTTCTACTCAAAAAGTTTCATTAAATTTTGTTGATGAATGGTTCAAGGATATTCCTTGGTCAAATGGATTCTCATTATCTGTTGAACACTCAAATATTAGTGATATTTTAATAAAAGGTAGTGATAATTTTTATACAGGACATTTAGAAGATAATTTAAGTGATAATGCTTATCCATTAGGTTATAACAGTTATGCTGAATATTTAGCAGCAGATAAAGCTACTCCAGATTCTCAATATTTAATGGATTATGATCTTTATAGAATTTCTGCTGGATATGATACTGGATATACCTTTAGATTTGATAATGGATCATTAATATTAAGTACAGGCTTAAATATCGGTATTAATAAAGCTGTATTTGACAGTAATTATTTACCATTTGAAGAGTTAATTTATAAATATAGCTTACAATGGCAATTCTCTAATAAATTTAATTTAGGTATTGCTTGGGATGGAAGAGATTTAGTGAAAAACACTACTACTGGTTGGTATGTAGCTCAAAACTTTACTTATGCAGGTGGTGTATTAGGTGGTTTATCAAATTATATTAAATCTTCAACAAGTTTTTCTGCTTATAAACCTGTGTTTACTTGGAAAAAAGAGGATGTTACTAAAAAAGTTGTTGGTTCTTATTCTAGCAATTTAAGTTTGATGCTACCTCAATACTATAATAGCGAAGGAACTTGGGGCTTATATGATGCTAAAGAAGGAGCAACAGTAAATGAAATGCTTTATATTGATGGTGCTTCTATCGCATTAGGTCACGATGTTCTCCAAGATCAAGCTTTCTTGTATGATAATAAGCTTTCTTTAGAATATTCACTCGTTGATAATGTTCTTGCTTGGGATTCTTTTGTAAGTGCTACAACAGTTGCTCCTTCTTTATCACAAGTAACTAATATTTTAAACTGGGATTGGTATTTTGCAGCTGGTACTGGAGTTAAAGTTAAAATACCAGGATTCCCTATTGGAATTTATTTAGTAAAAGATGCAACCCTTTTGAATAGTGAAAATGAAGGATTTAAATTCTTAGAAGGGTCTCTATTTAACATAAATGATAATTATGGATTAAATGGGTTAAGGATGGTCTTATCTTTTACAACCAATTTATTCTAAATTAAATATCTCCTTCGGGAGATATTTTTTTACTTAAAATAAAGCTTTAATTTTTTTATACAAATTGTTATACTCCAATTATGGAAAAAGAAAAAATTACACCAATGATGGCTCAATATAATGCTATTAAAGAACAAAATAAAGATAAAGTATTATTTTTTAGACTTGGTGACTTTTATGAAATGTTTGATGACGATGCAATTGAAATTTCAAGATTATTGAATTTAACTTTAACACATAGGGCTAAAACTCCTATGTGTGGAATTCCCTATCATGCTTCAAAGGTATACATAAAGAGGCTTTTAGAAGCAGGGAAAAAAATTGCAATTTGTGAACAAGTTGAAACTCCCTCAAAAGATATAAAACTAGTAAAAAGAGAAGTTGTTCAAGTAATAACTCCAGCAACAGTTGTAGAGGATGATTATTTAGATTCATCTTCAAACAACTATATAGTTTGTATATCTTTTTCTAGAAAAATAACTTCTGTGGCATTTAGTGATATTACTAGTGGAGAATTTGTATTAAAATATTATGAAAAAGATTTAGATTTCCATAAATTAAGTGCTTTGTTATCACAATTAAGGCCAAAAGAAATACTTGTAAATGAAGATGATTATTTTGTATTTACAGATTTTTCTAAAATGTTAGATGAAACAAATGTAATGATTACTAAATTACCCTCATCCCATTTTAACAAAAAGAAAGCTTTAAAAAAATTATTAGATCATTTAACAATACAAACATTAAAGATTTTTAATATTGAAGATACCCATCCTTCCATAAATGTAGCTGGTGCTTTATTAAAATATTTTTATGATACTTCTATGTCTAATTTGAATCAAATAACTTGTTATTCAATTGAAGAAGATACATCTTATTTAACAATTGATTCGTCAACTCGTAAAAGTTTAGAAATATTGAATAATACACAAGATGGAACACCAAATAATACACTGTATTCTGTATTAAATAAGACAATTACTAGTGGTGGAACTAGATTATTAAAAAAATGGTTAAGTTATCCATTAATAGATAAGCAAATAATATTAAATAGACAAGAGTGGGTAGAATTTTTCAAATTTAATAGGGAAGAGCGAAATAGAATAAGAGAAGAGTTAAAAAAAGTTCTTGATATGGTTCGCTTAACAACAAGAATATCTATGAAGAAAAATTATCCTAGTGATTTGTTAGGAATAAGTAGTACTGCAAAAGCTTTTTTTAATATCATTAAAAATGATTTTTCTAGATATGAGTGCTTAATTAATGATGATAGTGTTAAGAAAATAGAAATAAATAATACTAATAATAAAAAAGTTGAACAATCAACAATGGAAGAAATATTTTCTTTAGTTGATTTAATAAATAGTTCTATTGATGAAAATACTCAAGGGCCATTTGAAGAAGGAAAGGTTATTAAAAAAGGGTTTGATAAAGAGCTAGATAATCTTAGAGATATTAAAAACCAAGGGTCGTTATATTTAAAGCAATATGTTGAAAAAGTAAAAGATGAAACAGGAATACCTAATATTAAATTAGGTTATAACAAAATATTAGGTAATTTTATTGAAGTGAGAAAAATGCATGTTGATAAAGTGCCTTCATCTTTTTATAGAAAGCAAACTCTAGTAAATGCTGAAAGATTTACTAGTGATGAATTAACTGAAATAGAAACAAAAATATTAAAAAGTAGTTATGATTCAGAAAAAAGAGAGCGGTATGTTTATGATAGTGTTGTTGAAAAAGCTGCATCTATTTCAGATTCTTTATTAAAATTAGCAAATGCATTGAGTAGAGTAGATGTGTTACAAAGTTTGGCTTTAGTATCAGATATATATAATTATAATAAACCAACTTTTGTTGAAGAAAACTCTATTATTATAAAAAAAGGCCGTCATCCTGTTGTTGAAAAACAACTTGGGTTAGGTTCATTTATTGCTAATGATTTAAGCTTGAGAGAGAGTGGTAAACGATTTTGTTTAATTACAGGACCAAATATGGCTGGTAAATCAACTTATTTACGTCAATGTGCTCTTATTATACTATTAGCTCAGATAGGGGCCTTTGTCCCTGCAGATGAAGCTCAATTGTCTATATGTGATAAATTATTCTGTCGTGTTGGGGCATCCGATAATATAGCAAAAGGTGAATCAACTTTTATGGTTGAAATGCAAGAAGCTGCACATATTTTAAGAACTGCTAGCGAAAAATCCTTTGTAATAATGGATGAAATTGGTAGGGGCACTAGCACCCAAGATGGAATGAGTTTAGCACATGCTTTTATGCTTCATTTAGTAAATTTAAAATCTAAAACTTTATTTGCAACACATTATCATGAATTAACTTTATTAGATGTTTCTCAAGTAAAATTATTAACTTTAGCAGTTGAAGAAAAGGGCAAAGATATTATTTTTGTAAGAAGAGTAATTGATGGGATTGCAAATTCTTCCTATGGCTTACATGTTGCAAAATTAGCAGGCGTTCCAGCACCAATTTTAAAAGAAGCAGATAAATTTCAAAGAAGACATTTTGGTGAATATACAATTAAAAATGTTGAAATGGATCTATTTTCAATGGCACAACTTGAAGAATTAGAAAATAAATGTGAAAATGAAAGTGAAAGTGTTGATTATTTGGATCAAATTGACGAAATAAAAAAATATGATTTAAGCTCTTCAACACCACTTCAAGCAATGATTTTTTTACAGAAAATACAAGATGAAATTGAAGAGAAAGAGAACGGTTAATCTATTGACAAAAAATTATTGTAAATGTAGTATATAACTACATTATAAATATAGATTTTTTGGGAGACCGCAAATCGCAGGTCTCCTTTTTATTGGATTAGCGAAGCAAGGAATTAGGTGTGAAAAATAACATTATAAGAGATCCTTTATTTGAGGAATATGCTCCATTGTTGGATGCTTTAAATATTGTTTTAGTTGATATTGAACTTAATGAAAGTCCATTTAGCGCTAGAATGTCTGCAATTATTAAATTGAAAGATGGTGAAGTGGGTGTAAATGAATGTGCAAAAGTATATAATATTATTAAAGCAAGAATGGAAGTTAGATTAGCTCCTGAACAAGATTTTGATTTAGAAGTATCTACTCCTGGGTTACAAAGAAAAATAAAAGATGCCTACGAATTTACTTTGTTTGTAGGTAAAAGAATTAGAGTATATGATATAACAAAATCTGCTTGGTTTTCTGGTATAATAAAAGAAGTCAAGCAAAGTAGTGTATTATTAATAGATTGTATTGATCAAGATGAAAAAAAACTTGATGAAGAATTAGATATAGAATTTGAAAATATCTCCAAAGCTAAGTTGGAATATATTTGGGAGGATGGAAAAAATGCCAAGTGATTTAGGAGACGCTATCAAGAGAATAGTAGAAAGTGGTATCTCAGAAGATTTAGTAATTTCAACTGTTGAAGATTTCTTAAAAGCTGCATATAAAAGAAAATTTGGAAGTGATTCTAATGCAGTAATATCTTTTAATGAAGATTTAAGTTCTGTAGAATTGTCATCAAGAAAAATTATTGTTGATGAAGATAACTATTATAATACTCTTACAGAAATTTCTTTAGAAGAAGCGAAAGAATTTAATGAAGAAGCTGAAATTGGCGATGTTATATTAATCCCAATTGATATAAATAAAACATTTGATAGAATTAGTGTTCAAAGCGCTAAACAAAAAGCACATCAAAGTTTTAGAGATATTCAAAAAGATTCAATTTATAGCGAGTTTAAAAGTAAAGAAGGCTGTTTAATTAACGGTTATTATAATCGTCAAATAAGAAATGATATTTTTGTTAATATTGGTTCTACAGAAGGAATCTTACCAGCAAGATATCAATCTCCTCGTGAAAGTTATTCACAAGATGATAAAATAAAATGTTATGTTGAAAGAGTAGAAAAAAACGATAAAGGTGTTAGAGTAATATTATCTAGAACTTCAGCTGAATTAGTTAGACAATTATTTGAATTAGAAGTACCTGAGATTGGACAAGGCCAAATAGAAATAGTTAATGTAGCTAGAGAAGCAGGTTATAGATCGAAGGTTTCAGTAAAAACAAATAACCAAGATATTGACCCAGTAGGAGCTTGTGTTGGTTTAAAGGGTAATAGAATTCAAACTGTAATAAAAGAAATTGAAGGCGAAAAAATAGATGTTGTTAATTACGACCCAAATCCAGTTAATTATATTATTAATGCTTTAACTCCAGCTCAAGTAATTGATGTAATTATTACAGACAGATTAACATATAGGGCTATTGCTATTGTTGATGAATCACAGTTATCATTAGCAATTGGTAAGGGTGGTTTAAATGTTAAATTAGCAAAAAAACTATGTGACTGGAATATTGATGTAAAAACTCCATCTGAATTCCAAGACATGGAATTTGTTAATGAAGCAAAAGAAAGAGCAGAAACATTCTTTATTGATGGAGAACAAGAACAATATTATGAAGAACCTGAGGTTGCAGCATCAATTAATACTGGAATTGATGAAGATGAAATTCAATTCTCTGATATAGAATTAGATAAGAACATTGTTGCTAAACTTCAATTCCATGATATATATACTATTGAAGAGTTCGTTAATTTAACAAATTCTGAAATTGAAGCTTTTGGTGATATTACTGAGGAAGATTTAAAAGCAATTAATACAATTATATTAAAATATGTTGATATTGTTGAAGAAACTGATGATGAAGAATTTGAGTATAAGTGTCCAAATTGTGGCCACACGATAACAGTTGATATGAGTGAGTGTCCTGAATGTGGAACTGGCTTAGCATTTGAAACTGTGGAAGAAGAGGAATAGAATAGAAAAGTATGAGTGAAAAAAAAGCAACTTTAATTAAACACGTAAAAAGTTCAAATAATGATGCAGAACCTACAACACCAGTAGAAGCTGCTCAAAAACAAACTAAACCAACAATTGAAAAGAAAAAAATTATTGTTAAAAAGAAGATTGTTAGAAAGATTCAACCTGTTGAAAATGACAACAAAATAAGTGATAAAACTACAAGTAATGATAGTTCATCTGATAATGAAGAAAAAAAACGTGTAATTAAAAAAACAATCACAAAAGGCGTATCTCCATTACGTACTGGTCCAGTAATTATTAAAAGTACAAATCTTCCTCCAGTTCCTAATCAAGGTAAAACTGCAAAAGATCACGCAGAATGGCAAAGCCAGAATGCTGGAAAAGTTGTTGAACCTAAAACTACCTCTTCAGCTCCTCGTGTAGCGGGTACAGTAGGTGGAAAACCTGTTGATGGTTATAGAAGTAGAAACCCTCGTTATAATAATAATAGAAATAATAATGGTCCAAATAGTAATAATTCTGCTGGTGGAAATAGAAATTCAAATTATAGACCTAATAATCAAACTGGTGGATATGCTGGCAATAATTATCAAGCTGGGTATAATAGAAATAATAACCAAACTGGTGGATATGCTGGCAATAATTATCAAGCTGGATATAATAGAAATAATAACCAAACTGGTGGATATGCTGGTAATAATAATCAGCCTGGTGGTTATAATAGAAATAATAACCAAACAGGTGGATATGCTGGTAACAATAATCAACCTGGTGGTTATAATAGAAACAATAATGGTGGACCTAATAATTTCAATAGAAACAATAATGGTGGGCCTAATAATTTCAACAGAAATAACAATGGCGGCCCTAATAATTTCAATAGAAATAATAATGGTCCAAATAGAGGTGGTTTTAATCGCCCAAATAACGATTCATCACAACCAGCTGATTTTTCTAATGGAAAAACTCAAAAGAAAACTTTTACTAAGAAAAAAAGCAACAATTATCAAAAACGTGATGCAACAATGGAAAAAGAATTCCAAATACAAAGAAAGAGAGAACAAGTTGCTGCTAAACTTGCCTCTGTTCCAAAAAATATTGATATTATGGAATCAATTACTGTTGCCGATTTAGCTAAAAAAATGAATTTAAAAGCTAATGATATTATTGCTAAATTATTCAGTATGGGAATGATGGTTACAATTAACCAACTAATTGATCATGAAACTGCAGAAATAATTGCAAATGAATATAATTGTAAGGTAAATTTAGTATCTTTATATGATGAAACTTTAATTGAATCTGAAGAAGATATTGAAGATGAAATGGTAGAAAGAGCTCCTATTGTTACTATAATGGGTCACGTTGACCATGGTAAAACCAAATTACTTGATGCAATTAGATCAACTAATGTAGCTGGTGGAGAATTTGGTGGAATTACACAACATATAGGTGCTTATAAAGTTTCTCTTGGTGAAAGAGGAGATATTGTATTTTTAGATACTCCTGGTCACGCTGCATTTACAATGATGAGATCTCGTGGAGCTCAAATTACTGATATTGTTGTACTTGTTGTTGCTGCAAATGATGGGGTAATGCCTCAAACTAGAGAAGCAATAGACCATGCTAAAGCTGCAAAAGTACCAATAATTGTTGCAATAAATAAATGTGATTTACCAGAATCAAACCCAGATCGCGTTATGCAACAATTATCTGATTTAGGATTAATGCCAGAAGAATGGGGTGGTCAAACACTATATTGTAAAATTTCTGCTTTAAAGAAAGAAGGTATTGAAGAATTATTAGATACAATCTTATTAGAAAGTGAAATATTAGAATTAAAAGCTAATCCTAATTGTAGAGCTGAAGGTAAAATCATTGAATCTAGAATTGATCAAGGTAGAGGTACTGTAGCATCTGTATTAATTGAAAGAGGTACATTAAGACAAGGCGATTATTATGTAGCAGGTATTTATCCTGGTAGAGTTAGAGCAATGTTTGATGATACCGGAACTAAAATAGATATAGCTGGACCTTCAACACCTGTTGAAATCATTGGTCTTTCAAATATTCCATCTGCAGGGGATCCTTTCCAAGTAACTGAAGATGAGAAGCAAGCTAGACAGGTAGGAAATAAACGTCAAGAACTTGAAAGAGCTGGTGCTAATAAAACTGGTAACAAATTTACTTTGGATACCTTATTTGATAAGGTACAAGAAGGTACTATTGAGAGCTTTAATGTAATTATTAAAGGTGACGTACAAGGTTCTGTTGAAGCATTACAAACTTCACTTGAAAAACTTTCTACCAATGAAATTAGATTAAATGTAATTAGATCTAGTGCTGGTGCAATTATTGAAAGTGATATTACATTAGCGTCTGCTTCTTCAGCCTTAGTAATTGGGTTCAATGTAAGACCAACCCCTAGAGCTTTAGCTTTAGCTGAACAAGAAAAAGTAGAAATAAGAAAATATAATATTATTTATGATGTAGTAGATGATGTTAGAGATGCAATGGAAGGTATGTTATCTCCTATTGTTAAAGAAGTTGAAATTGGTAGTGTTGAAGTTAGAGATACCTTCAAAGTTCCAAAAATTGGTATTATTGCTGGTTGTTATGTTCTTAGTGGTAAAGTTAAGAGAAACAGCTTAGTAAAAGTAATACGTGATAACATTCAAGTAAGTAAAAACTTAATTAAATTGTCTTCTTTAAGAAGATTTAAAGATGATGCGAAAGAAGTTGCTGCTGGTTTTGAATGTGGTATTGGACTTGAAAACTTCCAAGACTTAAGAGTAGGCGATATTCTTGAAGTAATTGAAGAAGAAAAAGTTGCAAGAAAATTAGATGATGGATTAAAAAATGAGTCAGTATAGTCAGAAAAGAATTGAATCTAAAATTGAAGAAGCTATTAGTACATTAATTGTTACAGGAGAGATAAAAAACTCAAGTGTAAGCACATTGTGTTCAGTTTCTAGAGTTAGTTTATCTCATGATAATGCTTATGCGACTATTTATATTACAAGTGTTTTAGATGATGAATCATTAAATAAAAGTGTTGCTGGCTTGCAAAAAGCCGCACCTTTTATTCAAGGTCGTTTAGGGAAATTTTTGGCAACAAGAAATACTCCTAAATTAACTTTTAAAGCAGATAAATCATTTAAAGAAGCTCAAAAAATTAATAATCTAATTGATTCTTTGGAATATTATGGGGACTAATTCACATATAATATTAACTAATAAACCTAAAGATGTAACTTCGTTTAGATCTTTAGGTTCAATTAAAAAAAATGTAGATAAAAAAGTTGGTCATGCAGGGACTCTAGATAAATTTGCACACGGGTTAATGATTGTTTTAACCGGTTCAACAACTAAATTAAATCAATTGTTTTCTATACTAGATAAAACATATATAGCTACAATTAGATTTGGCTCTCAAACTACGACTTTAGATGTAGAAGGCGAAATAATTGAAAAAGCTCCCATTCCTGAATTATCTTTAATTGAAAAACAAATTAAAGAACATTTTATTGGGAAAATAATGCAAGCTCCTCCTTTATATTCTGCAATTCATGTTGATGGGAAAAGAGCTTATAAAATTGCTCGTAGTGGTCAAGACATCGAAATGGCTGAGAGAGAAGTGACAATTTATAGTTTTGATATTATTTCTTACAATAACCTTGATTTAGTATGTAAAATTAGAGTATCTAAAGGTACTTATATTAGATCAATTGCAAGGGATTTAGCTTTAAGTTGTAATTCTCGTGGGTATTTAGTAGATTTAGTTAGAACTTCTATTGGGCCTTTTCAAATAGAAGAAGCTGTTGATACAGAAACCAAAGAAGATATACAAAAAGGTTTATATAAAACCGATGAATATTTAAAAAGATTGGATTCAGTCTCAATTTTTAAAATTGATGATAAGTATTTATTTGATTTATCAAATGGTAAGAGGCCAAATTATAGTCAATTACAACCCGTATCTATAAAAAATGACGCTTTTTATGCAGCAATATATACTAATGATGATATATTAAGATGTGTTTTAAAATTAGACGAAGATAAAAATATTGAAAAAATATTGTGTCAAATAAATCCATGTTTTGATAGAGGTTAGTAATGCGAACTATTTTATTTGATGATTTTGTTAAAGAAAATAATGAATTTAAAGATAAAAAGATTGCTCTTTGCATTGGGGTTTTTGATGGTTTACATATTGGGCATCAAGAAATATTAAATAAAGTACTTGATAATGATTTGTATTCTGTAGTTATGACATTTAATATAAATCCTAAAATGAAAAGTGGTAGACGAAAAAAAGAAAAACCTTTAATTACTAAGGAATTAAAAACTCTATTATTTGAAAAAAAAGGATTTGATTTACAAGTCATTATTGACTTTTCTCAAAAAATCAGTAGACTTACAGCAGATGAGTTTTTGCATATTTTATGTAAAAATTTACAAATAAAAAAATTAGTTGTTGGAGAGGATTTTCAGTTAGGTAATCCAAAGGCTTCTTTAAAAGCTTTTGAATTGCAAGAACATCTTTCTTCTTATTCAAAAGATACTAAGGTAGTTATTACAAAAGCTATTGTTGATGAAAATAATAGAGTAATTAGTTCTTCGAGAATAAGACAATTAATAAAGATGGGCAAAATGGACGTTGTTCAAAATTTGCTCGGCAGAGAGTATTTGCTGGATTTGGGGTTAACACCTTCCCAATTTTCTGGTAACTCTATGTTTATTAATACAGAGGATGTAAATCAATTATTACCATGTTGTGGTAAATTTACAGTCCATTGGATTGATGAAGATATTTTATTAAATCTTGTTATTGAACAAGAAGTTTTAATTATATCTCCAATTTCAAAGGCCTTTGTGAAAAAAAAGATTCTAGTAATTTGCTAGATTGAGGGTATTTAGATGGTAGCTAAAGAAGAAAAAGCACAAATTGTTGCTAAGTTTGGCAATTCTGAAACAAACACAGGAAGTACTCATGTACAAATCGCTTTATTAACTGCTCGTATTAATGATTTACAAGCTCATTTTAAAGCTAATCCTAAAGATCACGCTTCAAGACGTGGTTTATTACAAATGGTTGGCCAAAGAAGAAGACTGCTTCGTTATTTAAAGAATAAGA
Organism: Spirochaetia bacterium; assembly: GCA_009930325.1. Taxonomy (GTDB): domain Bacteria; phylum Spirochaetota; class Spirochaetia; order Sphaerochaetales; family Sphaerochaetaceae; genus Pleomorphochaeta. The sequence goes on from RZYO01000002.1 coordinate 44,986, forward strand.
ATATTGACGAATACAGAACTTTAATTGCTGAATTAGGAATCAGAAAATAATTTATAATTATTTATGGATATTGGAGAATGGTAGTAATACAATTCTCCAATATTTTTTTATGAGTGTTTTCATTGAAACATTTATAAAAATAAGTAATAATATATATAACAAGAACTTATAAAAAATAGGGCTAATTTCTATTACATTAGAAACAAAAAAAAAGAACTATTAAAAAGAACGAAAAGAATAAGGAATAAGAAATGTTTGAAACAAAAAAGACAAGCGTTCAAATTGGGGATGATACCCTAGTATTTGAAACCGGAAAAATTGCAAAGCAAACTAGCGGCGCAGTTTATGCTAGATTTGCAGGAAGTGCTGTTATCGCTACTGTTTGTTGTGGAAAAGCCCCAACAGAACCTTTAGATTATGTACCACTACAAGTGGAATATAATGAAAAATATTATGCAGCAGGTAAAATTCCTGGTGGTTATATGAAAAGGGAAGCCCGCCCTAAAGATAAAGAAATTTTAGTTAGTAGATTAATTGATAGACCAATGAGACCTTTATTTGATAAAGCTTTTGGTAGAGAAATTCAAATTGTTCCAACTGTTGTATCAACAGACCAAATTAACACCCCAGATATTATTGCTATTAATGCAGCCTCAGCTGCTGTAACTATTAGCGATATTCCTTTTAATGGCCCAATTGCTGCTGTTAGAATGGGGAAAATTGGAGATCAATATATTGTAAATCCAACTTTCCAACAAATGGAAAAGTGTGAATTAGAAATAGTTGTTGCTGGTACTATGGATGGAATTACCATGGTAGAAGGTGGGGCTAAGGAAGTTAGCGAAGAAGTAATGCTTGAAGCAATTGCAAAAGCTCATCCAGTAATTAAAGACCTTTGTAAAGCTCAACTAGAATTAAAGAAAATTGCTGGAAAAGAGAAACTTCCAGTATTTGTAGAAGATGTAGACTTATCATGGTTAGACCCTGTTAAAGAATATGCTTATCCATTAATTGAGAAAGCCTCTTTTGTAAAAGGAAAAATGGAAAGATATGCAGCTTTAAAAGAAGCTCATGTTATGATTGAAGAAAAATTTGCTGAATTATTTGAAGGTGATGATAAGAGAAAATCTCAATTAGCTCATTTATATGATGATTTAGAATATATTATTTTAAGAAAATCAATCTTAGAAAATGGTGTTAGAACTGATGGTCGTAAAGTTACAGATATTAGACCTATAACATGTGAAGTTGGATTATTACCAAAGACTCATGGTTCTGCATTATTTACTAGAGGTGAAACTCAATCTCTTGCAACTACAACTTTAGGAACTGCAAGTGATGAACAAATGTTTGATGATATTGATGGAGAAAAATCATTCTCTTCATTTATGTTACATTATAATTTCCCTCCATACTCAGTTGGCGAATGTGGTCGACTTACAACAGGAAGAAGAGAAATTGGCCATGGTCATTTAGCTCAAAGAGCTTTATCTGCAATTATTCCTGATAAAGATAAATTCCCTTATACAATTAGAATTGTATCTGAAATAATGGAATCAAATGGTTCTTCTTCTATGGCATCAGTTTGTGGTGGTTGTTTATCATTGATGGATGCTGGGGTTCCAATTAAAAAACCTGTAGCAGGTATTGCAATGGGATTAATTACAGAAGGTGCTGATTATTCTAATTATGTTGTATTATCCGATATTTTAGGTGAAGAAGATCACTTAGGTGACATGGATTTTAAAGTTACAGGAACTGAAGAAGGTATTACAGCTTTCCAAATGGATATTAAAATCGCTGGTGTTACTCCTGAAATAATGCAAAAAGCTCTTAAACAAGCAAAAGATGGTAGATTACATATCTTAAACATTATGAAGGAAGAAATTTCTTCACCAAGAGAAGATATCAATGAAAATGCTCCTAAAATCTTAACAATGAAAGTTGATGAAGACAAGATTGGTGCAGTTATTGGTACCGGTGGTAAAACAATCAAAGGTATTGCAACTCAGACTGGTGCTGAAGTTAATATTTCTGATGATGGTACAATTACAATTTATGGTAAAAATAGTGCATCTGCTCAAAAGGCAAAAGATTTAGTTAAATCTATTGTTGAAGAACCAGAACCAGGTAAAATTTATCAAGGTACTGTTAAGAGAATAATGGACTTTGGTGCATTTATTGAAATTTTACCAGGAAAAGAAGGCTTATGCCATATTTCTAAGTTAGATAAGAAAAGAGTAAAAACTGTTGATGAAGTATTAACTATTGGTCAAGAAATTCCAGTAAAATTAATGGAAATTGATAGACAAGGTAGATTAAACCTTTCATATGTTGATGCACTTTATCCAAATGAATCAAATGAAGAAGCTCCAGCAAAAGAAAAATCTGATTATAAGAAGAATGATAGATCAGAGAAGAAACCTTTTAAGAAAAGAGAGCCTAGAAACTAATGATTGATATTGTTGTAAAAACAATAGTAGAGGAAGGGGCAACTCTTCCAAAACAAACTACAGCTTTGAGCGCTGGTTCTGATATTTCAGCAAAGCTCTCAAAGCCTTTCGTTTTAAAGCCAGGAGATTATTCATTAATCCCAACAGGATTAAAAATAGCATTACCTCCTGGTTATGAAGCACAAGTGAGACCACGAAGTGGTTTAGCGGCTAAATATGGAGTTACTGTATTAAATTCTCCTGGCACAATAGATGCTGATTATCGTGGTGAAGTTAAAGTTATTTTAATTAATCATGGGAAAAATGATTTTATTATTAATAATGGTGATAGAATTGCTCAATTCGTTATTGCACCAATTGTTAATACTACATTTATTGAAGTTGATGAATTAGATGATACAGACCGTGGTGAAGGTGGTTTTGGTTCTACTGGAGTTTAAATTTTGATTTCAAGAATAAGAAAAAAACAATTATTTAAGTATATAGGGCAAGAATATGTTCTTGCCTTCTTAGTTGCTTTTGTTTTTTTCTTTTTTATTTTTTTTATAAATCAAATTTTGTTATTAGCTAAAAAAATATTACTAAGCAATGTAGATTTTTTTACAATGATACATCTTGTTGTTTTAGCTATTCCTCAATTTCTGTTGTATACTTTTCCTTTTGCATCGTTAAGTGGTGCTGCTATGGTTGTTGGTGATTTTAATTCATCAAATGAAATACTTGCATTAAGAAGTTGTGGGTTTTCTATTAAAGAAATATATATACCGATAGCTTTGATATCAATTATTTTTTCTATTGTGTGTTTTTTAGTGGCTGACATATTAATGCCATATAGTGCTTTAAAGTATCAGCAATTGTATATCGAATTATTAACTAAAAGTCCTGGAGTAGAATTGAAAAGCTATTCAAGTAATGTTTTTGATAATTTTTTAATAACTAATGGAACTGTTGATAATAATAAAATTGAAGATGTAACTCTTTTAAGGAATTTTGATGATAATTCCTCAATGGTAATTAATTCTAAAAAAGGAGAGTTGAATTTAATTGATGCAAATAATTTGATTTATACGCTCAATATAGAAAAGCCTAAAATTATTTTTTCAGATACTGATGCCCCTGAAAATTGGCAAATAGTTAATGCTTCTAATGCAATTTATTATATTGATTTTTCTTCTAATCTCTCAAAAGTTAGTGCAAATTTACCTTCAAATTATTCAAGTGTAGATTTGATTTCCAAAATAAACCAAAATAAACCGCTTTTAAAAGCCAATGTAGATAATAATAAATATTTATATAGTTCTGCAACTTTAAATTTAGCAAAAAATTTTGAGATAAATAAGACTTCTAATAATTTAAATTTAAATTCTTTTATTGATGATTATAATTATCTACCACAAATTAATTTGAGACCAATTGATTTTTATTTGAATTATTATAGAGCTGAATTAAATAAAAAGTTCGCTCTCAGTGCAGCTTGTTTTTTCTTAATTTTAATTACAATACCTTTATCTTTTATGAAATTTAAACATGGAAGACTAGTTGGATTTGGATTGTCTATGTTTATAGCAATAATATATTGGTATTTATTATTTATAGCTCAATTAAAAACTTTCCAATTTGCAATAAATCCCTTATTTATTATTTGGAGCCCAAATATGATTGTGGTATTATTATCAATTATTTTGATTTTGCTTTGGAGAGTTTGATGAAAATATTAAATAAATATATTTCTTTAACTTTTTTGAAAATTTTATTATCAACAATTGCCCTTACGACACTCTTATTGGTATGTGTTGATTTATTTTCAAATTTTGATTCATATATTCAAAATAATATTTCTTGGTTAAATATTACTATTTTAAGTATAAGTTTAATTCCACAGTCAATAATTCTTGTATTGGCACCTGCTACTTTATTTTCTGTAACATTTTTACTTTCTCAATTATATGCAAGTAATGAAATAATTGCTTTTTTATCAAGTGGTATTTCGTTAAAAAAGATATATTCTAAAATTTTGTTTGTTATGTTAATTCTAACTATTTTTTCATCTGTTTTTAATGAAAATTTTGTTTTACAATCTAGAATAGATAGAGAACAATTAAAAAACAAATTGTTTAATATTAATTATAATTTTGATAATACTAACATTGGATTAATAGATTCATTAAATAATACGATTATTTATGCAAATACATATATTGAGAAAGATAAGACTTTATATAAAGTTGTTGTATTAAAAAAAGATTCTTCAAATAATATTATTGAGAGACTTGATTCGAAAACTGCCGTATGGAATAGTATAAATAATGATTGGATTTTATACGATACGATAGTAAATGGTATTAGTGAAGATAATATAGAAGTCAAAACGTATGAAAAATATGAAGATAATAGTATAAATTTAGAGCCTAATCTTTTTAGAAATTTATCATCAGATATTCAAACAATGATGCTTTCAAGTGCATTAAAGTATTTAAAAATTCAAAAAAAAGTAAACTTAAAATTATGGTATGAAAATATGTCAGATTTTCTTGATAGATTGTTAAAACCTTTTTCAGCCTTCCTTATGACTATAATAGCCTTAAGTATAGATTATAGAAATAAAAAGAATGTATTTCTTTTTTCTATTTTTAACTCAGTTATAATTGCAGTTATTTATTATGTGGTAAATATGGTTACCTTAATAATGAGCAAACAAGCTATTATTAATCCATATATTGGAATATTATTACCTTATCTGGTTGTTTTGTTTGTTCCTTTTGTTTTAAATAGGATAAAAACTATTCCCTTTAGTAGGAAATAGTTGAAAATTTTTATAACATAAAGTAAGTTAGTACAAGTAAAAAAGGAATATATTGTGAAAAAATTATATACAAAAATTCATCAAGATAAAGATACAAAAGCACGTTTAGGTTTAGTTGAATTAGATCATGGCGTTGTAGAGACTCCTGCTTTTATGCCTGTAGGTACTAATGGAACTGTTAAAGGTATTTACCATGATAAGGTAAAAGAAATTGGTTACAATTTAATATTGGGAAATACATATCATCTATATTTAAGACCCGGTACTGAAGTTTTAGATAGTTTTAATGGGTTACATAATTTTTCTAACTGGGATGGCAATATTCTAACTGATAGTGGAGGGTTCCAAGTTTTTTCACTATCAAATTTAAGAAAAATAAAAGATAGTGGTGTTCATTTTAGATCTCATATTGATGGATCAAAACATATTTTTACTCCTGAAAAAGTTATTGATATTCAAAAAAGTATAGGTAGTGATATTTGTATGATTCTTGATGTTTGTACGCCTCCAGATATTCCATACAGAGCTGCTAAAGAAGCAATGAATACAACCCATAGTTGGGCAAAGCGAGCATGTGATTATGGTAATCAACTTGAAGGGTTTAAAGGCAATATGTTTGGTATTGTTCAAGGTAATTTCTATAAAGATTTAAGAAAAGAAAGTGCTGAATATATTTCTTCATTAGATTTTCCAGGTATTGCAATTGGGGGATTATCAGTTGGTGAAGAAAAAGAAGCTTTCTATGATTATTTAAGCTATACTGCACAATATGTAGATGATACAAAACCAAGATATGTTATGGGTATTGGATCCCCAGATTATATTTTAAATGCTGTTGAAAATGGAATTGATTTATTTGACTGTGTTTTAGCAACTAGAATGGGAAGGAACGGTGCTGTTTTTAGTGATGATGGTCTAGTGACTTTGAAAAAAGCAGTCCATAAATTTGATCATAATCCAATTGATGAGAATTGTACGTGTACAGCTTGTCAAAAGTATTCAAGAGCTTATATGCATCATATGGTTAAGACAAATGAAATGCTTGGAGGTATGTTAGCTACAGAGCATAATTTAACTTATTTATATAATTTATTAGCTAGAGTAAGAGAAGCAATTAAAGAAGATAGATTTAAACAATTTAAAAAGGAATACCTTGAAAGATTCTATTCAAAATAAAGAAAATACAAAAAATTCAACAATTGTGATGGTTTTAACTTTAATATCACGATTGTTGGGAATTATTAAGGCAAGAGTTATTACAACAGCATTTGGAGCTACTTCAACAGCTGATGTAATAAATGTTGCCTTTTACTTACCTAATAATTTAAGAAAAATCTTTGCAGAAGGCGCTATTACCTCTGCCTTTATTCCAAGTTTAACTAAATCAAAAGAAAAATCTTATCGAAATCATTTATTGAGTTTAATGTTAACCTTTCAACTTATATTATTCTCAATAATTATTTTATTATTTGTATTTTTTGGTAGGCAAATTTTTGCTTTTATTAGTGCTTTTGATGGAAATGAATTAGAATTAGGTGCAAAGTTATTACCTTATTTTATTGCCTTTTTATCATTCATTTCTATAGCAAATATTTTTTCAGCTATTTTACAAACCGATAAAAAGTTTTTTATTTATGGAATTGCCCCTTTATTTTTTTCAATATCATTAATAATATTTGTTTCTCTGACTAATAAAGAATTAGGTGCCATGTCTATGGCATATGGTGTATTAATTGCAAGCTTTATTCAATTTCTGTTTACAATGAATTTAACATTAAAAAACGGATATTCTATTAAATTGTCACTAAATTTTAAAGATAAAGAATTTAAAAGGATTTTACATCTTTGGTTAATAGTTATCGGTTCTTCAGTTGCAGCAATACTTTCACAACAATTTTCTACTTATTTAGCGTCTACTTTAGATACAGGAAGTGCAACAGCTTTTTCAAATTCAATGATTTTCTTTTCAACTCCTTATGGAATAGTAAATGCAGGTTTTATTACAGTTGTGTATCCTTTATTAGCAGAGTCTTATGAAGAGAATAATATAAAAGCTTTTAAAGCAAATATTTTATATGGAATAGAAGGGATGATCAATCTTTTCATCCCTGCAACAATACTATTAATGTTTTTGAGTAAAGAGTTTGTTGCAATATTATTACAAAATGGTAAATTTACCTTTGAAAATACTAAATTGACAGCATCAATTATATTTTATCTTGTAATTGGCTTAACAATAATTGGGTTATATTCTTTATTGAATAAATGTCTTATCTCAATAAGAAAAGAAAAATTATCACTTGTTTTAAATATTTCTCAAGCTGTTATTGATGTAATATTATCAATTTTATTAATAAATAAAATTGGTGTTATTGCTCTTCCAATTGCCAATAGTGTTTCATTTTTTATTGTATTGATAATTCATATTATATATTTGAAAGATCAGATATCAATAGCTCATATTTTCAAAACTTTAGCTAAAACCTTATTAGCAAATATTCCTTTGGTTATAGCTTTAATAATTTATAAAATGTATTCTTCGCTGTGGTATATTGATGGTTCTACATTTATGAATTTATTCAAAATGATTTTATTGTGTTCTGTATTAGCTCTTATTATTTTAATCTCTTATTCTCTATTTAAAATACCTTTTATTCAATATTTCAAAAAAAGTAAAAATTATTAGCATTTGTTGTTTTTGCAACAGTGAATTTGTAAATATAATTATAATATCTACTTATAATAAATTTACGGAGTTTAAAATGAAAGAAAAGATTTATACAATGAGTGATAATAATACTAAAATTATTGAAGCTGTTATTAAAGATGAGAATTTACATTATATGCATATGGTTTTATTTCAAAATGAGAGTTTAAATCCCCATTATTCTAATGCAAATGTATATATGACTGTAAGAGAAGGGAAATTATCTTTAAGTTTAAATGATGGTGAATATATTGTTTATGAAAAAAATACTGTAGTAAATATTCCTTTTAATACAAAAATGAATGTACAAAATCATAATAAAGAAGTCTTAGAATTGATTGTTATAAAAGCGCCCGCTCCTAATAGTGAAATCTATACACAAACAATATAATTAATAATTCCATCTATAAAAAACCTCTATACCTTATGATAATTATTTATCATGAAAGTCTAGAGGCTTTTTTTATTTTTGTTTATATCTTATTTAAACTAATTAAACAGCTACTTCAATTTTTAATACATTAAAGTCAAAAGGCGTACCATTTACAGTAAATTTGATATGGTCTCCAACTTTTCTGTTTAATAAATTTGAACCTAGTGGAGCTAATCTATTGATTATATTGTTTGATGGATCAGCTTCCCAAGAACCCATAATTTTGTAAGTAATTTCAGTTTTGGTGTTATTATCGAATAAAGTAACTCTTGTTCCATAAGCAACTTTCTCATTAGTAACAGTTGCAGGGTCGATTACAGTTGCTCTTTCGATTTCATCATTTAAAGTAATTAATTGAGAATTTAACATACGTTGTTTTTCTTTTGCGTATTTATATTCACTATTCTCTTTTAAATCACCTAATTCTCTAGCTTCACCAATTTCTTTTGCAATTTCTGGTAAAAGAACATGTTGGAGATTATATAAATCAGCTTTTTTTGCTTCCATGGTTTCTTTTAAGCAGAATAGGCCGGTAGGAATCATATCTTCTTCAACATTAATATTAGCTTTAGAGTTAAAGTCAAAATCAGGATATTTTTTAGTTAATTGATGTTTTACTTCAATTTTTTTACCTAAATCAGCTTTTCCTAGAGGTAATCTATCAACAAGAGCATATGCTTTTTTGCCTTTAATTTCATCTCCCTCTTCAATGTACATATAGATTGCTTTTTCATCAAAGAGTTTAGTCATTAATACTTTTACATTCTTTCTATTTTCTGTTACATTTTTTTTGTTTTCAATTAATTTAAGCATATAATCTAAAAGAGATAATGCAGTAAAAAGTAGTTGTTCTGAAGAGATACCATTTTTTTCCCAAGCTTTTAATGTATAGTTTTTATATAAATATAAGAACTCTTGAGATTTATCTTTATAATTTTCTACACATTGTTTAAATACTCTAGCAAAACTATCTGCCTTTTTGTTTGATCTGAAAGTATCTGGAATATATGAAGTTAAATAATGTGGGAATAAATCCATAAGAGTTTTTTCCCAGAAAGGATCTACTTTAACCACATGTTCGATAAATAACTTCTTGAGCTCTGGGTCATCAATCTGTTTAAAGCAATCGACAACATTCTCAATTCTTTCATATATATCATTAAAAGGTAATCCTTCAGGTAATTTTACAAAGTTCATACTATAATTCATGTATAAGTCTTGTAATAGTAAATAACTGCTTACAATAGTGTCACTAACGTTATGTAAAGTAATACTTGTTCCATCACTATTAGTAATATTACTTGAGAAATAGGCAACCATTTCTAAGAATGAATCACTTTCAACATCACCATTATTTAAGATAAAGTCTCTTAATACTTTAACTTTACTGTAGAATAGTTTCTTGCTCTTGAAGATATTTAATTGTTTTTCTTCAAAAGTAATAGGAGTACTTCTTAAAGTAAAAGTATCTTTTTCTTGAGCACTAACACCAAATAAAGGATTACTCATTAGTTCTTTTTTAGCAGCTAAAACCCAAGCATTTAATTCTCTAGTATTTAATAATGAAGGAGAAAGCTCATTTTTCATTTCTTTAATTGATGCTTTATCATTATTACTTGACATTAAAATTCTTAAAGCCCAAGGAATATCGGTTTTAATTTTTTCAGCAAGTTTTTCATGATTTACAACACTTTTTAAAACCCAAATATGTGATTTTGGAAGTGCAATAAGACTCTTAAATGCCATATCTGTTGACATGTCGGCATTACCATTAGGGAAATCAATCTCAACAGTATTTTCATTTATATTTTTGATTCTACCAATTTTAGTGGTAGATTTTTGGAAAATGAATGTACCTTTATCAAAAGCAATATTAGTTTCAAAATCTTCAATTGCTCTTATAACATCTTTAAAATATCTGTCATTTAATTTGCTGTGATGTAGGCATGTGCTTAATCTTCCATGCTCTTTATATTTAATCTTATAGCATTTTACTAAATTATTTCTAGCACCAATATCATCATTAGAATATTCAAGAATCTTTTTATAAACAGTAATTTTGTTATCAATATCATTGTCATGATAAGTTACTAAAACATTCAATAGTGCTACAGCATAAGATTTTCCAACATGATTTGAAACTCTTTCACAAACACCGATTAAATACCCAAATTCTTCTGGAATTAAGGATATTAATACTGGAAAACTTTCTTTAATATTTATTGGGTCATTTTTTGCTATTAATCTATTAATAAGTTTTTTATAATATAAGATACCTGCTTCTTTATCACTTGTTTTTGTGCTAGAAAGCTTATAATCAGCTAAATCTTTTAACAAAGCAGTTTCAGAATAATCAACTTTAATTAATCTTTCCCAAGTATCATACATTCTTTTTTCATCGTTTTCTTTTTTATAGCTTTCGCCAAGTAATCTTAAAGCAGGTTTGCTTTCATTTACTTGTAAAATCAAAGAACTTAAATAAAGAACTAAGTCTGATCTATCTACTTGTGCAAAGGATGAAATTAAGTCTAAAAATGCAATACTATCTTCTTGAGGTCTTGTTTTTAAAGTAACTACGCCTGAAATATATCTTGCAATTACACTATTTTGATTTTTTACTTCAAAATGTTCATCACATAGTTGTTTTACTTCAATAATTTCATCTTCGGCAATTTTATCGATTTGTTTGTCTAAATCTGTAAAGTATTGAATTTCGCAACTTTGCATAAAGGAAATGCTCCATTTCTCCTCATCTAACATAGTTTGTAATTTTTTCAAATTCATTTTATTTTTCCTCCGCAGAAAATTGACTCTTTTTAATATGTAGAGTCTCACAATTTATTATATAATTGTGAAAAAACCAAAATTTCGCAATTTTGTTTTAGTAAACAAAACCCGAGCAACAGCAATGGGCGATGCTCGGGGGCATTTTTAACTCACAATTTAATTTAATTATAGTATAATATTAACAAATTAGCAATAGTCAAATTTAGTATTCAAACTCTCATATATAATAAATTAGGAAAAAAATTTAATATCTAAATTAATTCATTTTACTCTCAAAATGCCCAATATCTACAATATTCTCATTAATTCTTTGATTATTAAAACAATCAAAAGGAATAACTTCACTAGTATTGTTATCATGATCAATATCAAAAGTATCTATTGGTAAATAGCTGTTGTTTCCGCTATTAATTAGTGGGCCATTTTCACTACAACTATTATTAATTATAGTAAATTGAGATAAATCACCACTGGCATTTTCGTTATAATATATTTTTGAAGAATCTATAATTGTATTGTTAAATATATTGTTTGTGTTAATTGGCAAATTATATACAAATATTATTTTTTCTTGTTTTCCATTAAATAAATTATTATTATAGAATGTTGAGTTAGTTGAGAGTAGAGTAGAGATACCATCTAATGTTATGGCTGATCCAAAAGAGTTAGAAGTATTATTATTAAATAAGCAGTTATTTAATTCAATATTACTATTAATTGCATAAATTGCTCCCCCTCCATATATGTAAGCAGTATCAACATATAGATAGGCGGATGAATGAGTACTTGAATTTGAATCGAAAATACAGTTAATAAATTTTGATGTTGAATTAGCTAAATAAACAGCTCCTCCAGATTTGTTTGACACGTTATTACTAAATTTACAATTAATAAAAACTGGGGAACTGTATTGTGAATAAATTGCTCCACCAGAAGCTGTTGAGACATGATTTCTATCTTCAATCGAATATGTTCCAGTAGCTTTACCATCTTTTAACACAACTCTTTCTAAAATAGCTGTATTATTTAATGCTGTTCCACTTGGGTGATAAAATATGTGATAACTAGTATTATTTAGATCAGAAAATGGACCTAATATGGTTTGATTTGAATCTGTAATATCAAAAGTATCTGGGATTTGATCTTCATTTCCATCAAAACCACCAATTACTCTAACATTATTTCTAAGTGAAAAATGATAAATACTTCCATTTGGAGCACTAGATGTATTTGGATGTGACTTTGGATAATAAGTACCTTTTTGAACCCATACTTCTTTTATATTATTTTGATGTGCAAATTCTATTGCTCTTTGTAATTCTGTTGCAGTTTCCCAAGTACCTCCAATATTTGTAGAATCTCCATTTTGAGTGACACATAGATGAGTTAAATCTGTGATTACTTCAATACCTTTTTCTTCATAATAACTAATATTTCCAATAGTATCTGTATAAGTAAATCTTATATCTACTGAAGGAGAATCAATTGAAATATATTCAGTTTTTTCTGATGGAATATTATCGGTGGTATATTCGTTAAATAATGAATAAGAAGTTCCAGAATTTATTGAATATTCAATTTTAACATTATTTAAATCAATATCTAAAGGTTTTTTCCAATTAACTTCTAATGTATAAGGTTTGCTTATAATTGATGTAAAATTATGTAGTGGTGGTTTTTTATCTATTTTAAAAGATAATGTAAAGTTGTTATCTTTAAAGGTTTTAATAATTGTGGAATAAATAGGGGAAACTTCATATTTTATTTTTATTGAAGAAATTGAGTATTCTTCTCCATCTTTAACTTCAATAAGATGAATACCATTATCATTATCAGAAAAGGTTTGCCAAGTTGATGAATCATTTAATAAAATTTTAAATTGTCCCTGAGAATTATATTCATCTGGTTTTGATGCTTGAATTTTAATATCTGAATTATAAGTTTGATCAACATGTACTTCATTATCAAAGGAATCTTTTATTGACACATTTTTTAATTCTTCTTTTTGGGATAAATTTAAGTAAAATATTTCTCCATAATTTTTATCACTATAATGGGCTTTAATTTGAATGTCGCCATATTCATTATTCAAAATAGTATAATAAAACTCATCATCAAAAGGACTATCAGCTGACCAATCGTTTTCATTTAATTTATAGCTATAATAACTAAACGTGTTTTCTTCTAAATTATTACCTTTAATTATAATTTTATCAGCTTTTACTTCTTCATTGTTGGATACTTGAATGAATTGATTTATATCATCTTGTGATTCTATATATATTGAGAAAGAGGGGACTTCAGTATTAGAGTTTGGGGACTCAGAATCTTTTCTATAGTAGATACTTTGTGACAAACTTAATTCTTCATTCGTAATTTTGTTTTTATCGTTATCATTTATAATCGTTGGTATAATCCAAAAATAATAATCTTGATCTTCATTTATTGTGATTGAATAAGAATTATTAAATGCTGCAAATTGAATATTGTTAATTTGAGAAATGGATGTAGGTTTAACATTCGTATATGTATATCCAACAGCATAGCTACCATCATTGCTATTACCATCCCAGTAAATATTAACAACATTGTTTATATCTTCAAAATATTGCAAATTTGAAGGATTTTCTGCACTAATATTCCCATTTTGTGGGAAATTTGAGTCATCTGGAGGCATTGGACAACCAATTAATAAAATAAATATTGATGAAAGTAGTATGAATTTGTTATTAATCATAGCTTATTATAAAAGTTAATTTTGTCACTTGTCAAATATTAGATTTTATTAACTATATTATTTTTTGCAATTTCTATAAAAATATTAAAAACAATTGCAATATGAATAATCTTTGTGATATTCTAGTTTCATGAATAATTTAATCATTTCACCAAGTATTTTGTCTGCTGATTTTTCAAATATAGTAGCAGATGTAAATTCAATTAAAAATGCAGATGCTAAGTGGGTACACTTAGATGTTATGGACGGTTCTTTTGTTCCAAATATTACTTTCGGACCTAAGTTTATTAAAGATTTAAGAGCACATTCTGATTTATATTTCGATACTCATCTAATGATAGATAATCCAGAAAAATATATTAATGAATTTGCTGATGCTGGATCTGATGGAATTTGTATTCATTTTGAAGCAACAAAGCATGTTCATAGAGCATTACAAATGATAAAAGCAAAAAAGAAAGATGTTGGTATATCAATAAATCCTGCTACTAGTGTAGATTCATTATTACCTATTTTATCTGATGTAGATCAAGTTTTAATCATGAGTGTAAATCCTGGGTTTGGAGGACAAACTTTTATTGATTATAGTTTAGAAAAAATAAAACAATTATCTCAATTGAAAAAAAAGTTTGGATATACATATAAAATTAATTGTGATGGTGGAGTAAGTACTCATAATATAAGAACTTTAAGAGAAGCAGGAATTGATGTTGTAGTAACCGGTTCAGCATTCTTTGGTGCAGAAGATAGAAATCTATTCATTAAAGAAATGTATGAAAAAGGTAACATTTAATTTCAAGCAAAATTTATAAAAAATATATATACTAATAGTGATATTATATCTAAAGGAGAAATAATAAATGGCAAAAAAAACTGCTGAACTAGGTAATCCTACTGATGGAAAACAAAAAAGAGATGCATTAGAAGCTACTAGGGCTTCAATAGATAAACAATTTGGAAAAGGCTCTTTAATGAAACTTGGTGATAAAGGTGCTTCTTTAGATATTGATAGTATTTCTAGTGGGTCAATTTTGTTAGATGAAGCATTAGGTATAGGTGGATATCCAAAAGGTCGTATTATTGAAATTTATGGTCCGGAATCTAGTGGTAAAACAACATTAGCTCTTCACGCAGTTGCTGAAGCTCAAAAAAAAGGAGGTATAGCTGCTTTTATTGATGCTGAGCATGCTTTAGATCCTACATATGCTAATGCACTTGGAGTAAACATTAATGATTTATGGATTTCTCAACCAGATAATGGAGAACAAGCTCTTGAGATTTGTGAAAAATTAGTTCGATCGGGGGCTGTAGATATTGTTGTAGTTGACTCAGTAGCTGCATTAACTCCGCAAGCTGAAATTGATGGAGAAATGGGTGATTCTCATATGGGGCTACAAGCTAGACTTATGAGTCAAGCTTTGAGAAAATTAACTGGTATATTATCAAAGAGTAATACTACAATTGTATTTATTAACCAAATAAGAATGAAAATTGGTGTTATGTTTGGAAATCCTGAAACAACAACTGGTGGTAATGCCCTTAAATTCTATTCTTCTGTTAGATTGGAAGTTAGAAAAATAGAAACTCTTAGCAAAGGTGCTGATAATATTATTGGTAATAGAATTAGAGTTAAAGTTGTTAAAAATAAAGTAGCACCACCATTTAAAAAAGTTGAACTAGATTTAATGTTTGGTAAAGGCTTAAGTTATATTGGAAGTATTATAGATGCTTCAATTAAATATGAGTTGATTGATAAAAGTGGTTCTTGGTATTCATACAATGAAGAAAAAATTGGACAGGGTAAAGATAATGTTACAAGCTACCTAACTGACAATCCTCAAATTGTTGAAACTCTTGATGCAAAACTTAGGGAAATAATGTTTCCTAAAGTTGAAAAAAACTTAGAAGAAACACAATAAAATACTATTTTATACTTTGTTGATTTAAATAATGCACTCCATCTTGGTTATCCAAGCATAGGAGTGCATCTAATTTTGAAAGTATTTTAATTATAAATATTCTAAAAACCCCAAGGAGAAAAAGAATATCTTAATGAAGTCGATAAAATATTTTGAAGAATATTATATTTTAATCCAAATATAATATTTTCATTTAATCTTGTTTTAGCAATTAAATCTATTCTGTTTGATTTTGAACCAATATTATTTTTTGTAAAGTTTGTTATAGAATAATAAGTATCTAAGTTAATCATTGAAGTTTTATTTTTCAAAAGAATACCTGAATTGATTCCTATATTTAAATGAAAATAATCAAATACTGTAGAAGCATCTGCCATACAATAAATTAATAATGGATCATTAGGAATATCCATGAATGAACATAATCCTATACTTAATCCTCTTGTAATTGAAATATATGGTTTTAATTTATTGTCATTAAAATTATTATCTATTGCTATTTTTATACCATTTGAAAGACTTCTGCTGAAAAATTTTAATTTATAATATGATTGTTGTTCCCACAATGTAAAATTTGATAATCCAAAATTGGAATTATCATTATAAAAAAGATTAATTTGTCCGATAACTGTTTTAACAAATCTAGGTGATGAGAATACCCTTTGCCAAGTATCGGCACTTAAGAATCCTACTTCTAAATTAAATGAATAGTTGTTTAAATTATCTAATTTTAAATTTGTTTGAAAATCAACAAATGAAAGATTGTTATCAATATAGAAGGGTCTTTTATATTTATCTTTGATTGGAATATATTCGGTTAATTCTCTTTTTACTAATTCATTTTCCCAGCCGTCATCAGTCCAATATGTTTTTCTAATATTATACTCAGGGGCTTTGTCACGACTTTGTTCTAAATTAAATTGACTAGAAGCTGGAGAATAAGTCTCCCAATCAATTATATAATTTTTTTCTTTTAATACTTTTACTAGTGAATAGGGTAATAAGATAGAATTTGCTCTTTCTCTTAATTTTACATTTCCAAGTGAATAATCTAATAATGATAGTGCGCCATTTACACAATTTCTATTAATAAATTGGTATGAAATTGGGGCGTTATTTAATTCCCAAACCATTAATAAAATTCTTTGTATTTGTTCTTTATTAATATTAGTTTTAAAAACTACTAATTCTCTGTTTAATTTTAAAGAATAATTCTCAAAAATTAAAGCTGCTCTATCGAATGCAAAATATCCTACTAAATGACCATTTAACCCATTAATAATCACTTCTGTACTACTTAAATTATCTAAATGAGCAAATAAATTAATACTTACTCCTTCTCCAATATTTTCATCTTTATGACTTAATAAAACAATTGCATGACCAAACATACTCATTAATTGGTCATTAATTGGTTCAGATAATGCTATAGATAATTGATCATAATCATTTTCTTTTAAGTATTTTATTAATTCTGGATTAATGCTTAAATAATCAATATCTAAATTTAAATTTCTGCTAATACATTCATATCTAGCAGGATATTTGATTAATAATTCGTTATTTATATTTTCTAATAAATATTCAATTTCTTTTTTATAATCTTTTTCTCCACAAGCAAACATTTTAGAATTATCTGTAATAAAACCTTTGCCATATGGATCATCTAATAACAAATTACGCCATTCATCACTATTTGATAATTCATCAATAGTCATAGAATAAAGTGATACAGTAAATAAACAAAGCAATAACAATAAAATATATTTTTTCATTATTTTCCTCAAATTTTTTCAATTGAGTAAAAAATATAATATTGTTCTAAAAAAATATAGTTATTTTTATTATTTTTATAATAAAATTATTAAATTTACATTTTATTAACAAATATGTATAATTATATAAAAAATAAAGAGAGAAAATTAATGATAGATTCTAATATGAAAATTAATGTGAATGAAAATTCTCATTCTTTTAAAATCCCTACATTTGAAGGTCCTTTAGAATTATTATTATATTTAATTCAGAAATCTCAAATAAATATATATGATATCCCAATTGCTCTAATTACTGAACAATTTCTTGAATATATAACTGATAATAATGAAATTGAATTGAACCAATTATCTGATTTTTATAAAATGGCTGCTGATTTATTGTATATAAAGAGTAGAATGTTATTACCAGTAGAATTGGATTTTGATGAAGAGTATGAAGATCCTAGACAAGATTTAGTTCAACAATTATTAGATTATCAAAAATTTAGAAAGTATACTGAGTTATTAACAAATACTGCTAATTCAGATGAATTATATATTGAGAGAAAAAAATCATCATTCATGATTCCTTTTGAAGATCAACAATTATTTGAAAATATAGATTTGTCATTGCTTTTAGAAACTTTTACAACAATATTAAGTAAAATTTCTCCTACTAAAGTTTTTAATGTATATGAAGAAGTTACCGTAAATGAAAAATTAGCTTTGATGAATGAGCTTTTTGAAACAAAAGACGAATTTTTTATTGAGGATATAATTATTTATTTAGATAAGCCTTTACATATTATATGTACTTTTATGGCAATTTTAGAGGCTTGTAAATTTAAGATGATTTATATTGAACAAAAAATACCTTTTAAAACAATTGTAATAAAAAAAAGAAATATTTCAAATATTGATAATGATGAAGCAGATTTCATTGATGAAATGTATGAGGAAGCTATAGAAAAGGGATATTATAATGAAAGTGTAGTAAATGATAATATTGATGAAGATAATTTTGAAATAATTAATAATGATGATGAGATTACAGATAATATTTTAGATAATAATATTTTATTAAATGAAGAAGAAGTTAAAAATAGGAAAGATATTATTGAAATAGGTGATTTTGAAGATATAGATTTAGAGGATGAAGAATAATAATGAATAAAAATGATCAAAATAAAACAAATTTTTTATTATCTAATGGAGCTAGATTAATTGAAACTATATTATTTTTAGAAAATGATAGTGTTAGTAAAGAAAAATTAATGAAAATGACAAACTTAAATGAAGAAGAGTTATATGCCTCATTAGAAGAGTTAAATGAACATTTTCAAAGTTTTATGCATGGAATTACTCTTAGTATTAAACATGATAGATTTCAATTTCTTCCTTCTCGAGATTTGCATGTTGAATTAAGAAAATGTTATGGCAAAAAAGTAGATAAAAGATTAAGTAAGGCAGCACTTGAAACACTTTCAATTGTTGCATATAGTCAACCTATCACGAGACGTGAGATTGATAATATTAGAGGTGTATCTAGTGATACAATTGTAAGATTATTACGGGAAAGAGAATATATTAAAGTTATTGGTAGAAAAGATGTGCCCGGTCATCCATGTTTGTATGGAACATCTAGAAAATTCTTGTTAGAATTTAATTTAAGAAGTATAAGTGAACTACCAAAATTATCAGATATTGATAAATCAAGATTTATTGATGAAGATAGTAACGAGGAGTAAAAATTGAAGATAGAATATCCTATTAGACTGCAAGCTTTTTTAGCAAAAAGTGGTTGTGGAAGTAGAAGATTTTGCGAAACATTAATAACAGCTGGTAGAGTTAGAGTTAATACAAAAAGAGTTACAGAACTTGGAACAAAAGTAGAGCGAGATGATGTTGTTCAATTAGATGATGAAACAATCGAACCGATTGAAAAAACATATTATTTTGCATTGCATAAACCAAAAGGGTATGTATGTACTAATTTTGACCCAAATGAAAAATTATATGCAAGAGAATTAATTAGAATTAATGATTGGAATTTATTATACCATATTGGAAGACTTGATAAAGAGTCTACTGGTTTAATATTATATACAAATGACGGAGATGTTGCTAATAAAATTATGCATCCTTCTCACCAAATTGAAAAAGAATATTTAGTATCAACAAATAGAGAAGTAATGAGAGCTGATTTATTAAAAGCTATTGATGGAATATATATTGACCAAAAACGTCCTTATAAAATAAAGAGTTTCCAATTATTAACAAAAAACTGGACAAGAATTGTTTTGACAGAAGGTAAAAATAGAGAAATTAGAAAAATATTTAGTTATTTTGATTATGAAGTAAAACAATTGTGTAGAATTAGAATTGGAAACATTGAACTTGGTGATCTTGAACCTGGTGAATATAGACAATTAACAGCAGGTCAGATTGAAAGTTTAATAAAAGGCGAAAATGCAAAAAGTTCAAAAAGTATTAAAATAGGTAAGGGGAAATAATTTATGGTTATAGCAATTGATGGACCAGCAGGTGTTGGTAAAAGTACAATAGCATCATTATTAGCAGAAAAATTAAATTTATATTATTTAAATTCAGGTTCTTTTTATAGAGCTATAACTTATGCCCATCAATTAAAAAGTAATCAACTTTTAGATAAAGAAGCCGTATTAAAAACAGCTCAAGAAATTGAATTAAGTGTTAAAGATTCGAAAGTTTGTTTAAATGGTGTAGATGTCGAAGATAAACTCCATACTAGCGAAGTTGATAAGTATGTTTCTCAAGTTAGTGTTGATCCAAAAATTAGAGAAATTGTTAATAAAACAATCAAAAAAATAGCTAATGGAATAGATATCATTGCTGAAGGTAGAGATATTACAACAGTTGTTTTTCCTAATGCAGATTTTAAATTTTATTTTGATGCAAAAGCTGAAATACGAGCAAAAAGAAGGTTCGATCAACATCCTAATGGCCAAAATTATGAGACTATTTTATCCGAAATAATTAAGCGTGATAAAAATGATAAAGAAAAACCTGTGGGAAGCTTAAAGATTGCAAATGATGCAATAATTATTGACACTTCGTACTTGACCATTCCGCAAGTTTGTGAGAAAGTGATAAAAGCTATAAAAGCGCAAGATATGCGATAAATATAGGAATTTAGGATCAGGAGAAAGCAAGTGGCTAACGAGAGTGAAATTGAAGAAAAGAAAACTAGTATGCAATTAATGCAGGAGGAGTATCTTAAATCTCTTGATGGCATCGAAGACGGTCAGCTCGTGACCGGAACTGTGGTTCAGGTAAATAATGAGTATGTTTTTGTTGACGTCGGTTACAAGAGCGAGGGTAAGATTCCTCGTGAAGAATTTAAAGAATTACCAGCAATTGGTGATAGTGTAAGTGTTGTTATCGTTACTAAAGAAGGTAAACACGGACAAATCGTCGTTTCTAAAAAACGCGCAGATGTCAAGGAACGCACTGATGAATTAAGAAGTGCTGCTGAAGGTAGAACCCCTATCGAAGGTACATTTATTAAGGTTATAAAAGGTGGGTTTGAAGTTGATTTAGGTGGAGAATATAAAGGTTTCTGCCCATTATCAAAGGCTGATGTTGTTCGCGTTGAAGAACCAGAAACATTAATTGGCATAACAGACTATTTTGTAATTGATAAATTCCATGCAGGTGCAAAACTTAAGAGTGTTGTATCACGTAGGGAATACCTAGAGAAGAAGATTAAAGAAAATAAAGAAAAATTCTTCTCAACAGTTAAAATTGGAGATGTTGTTGAAGGCGTAGTTAAATCATTTACCTCATTTGGTGCATTCATTGATTTAGGTGGCTTCGATGGCTTATTACATATCAACGATATGAGTTGGGGACATGTAACTAGACCAAAAGATTTCGTAAAAAAAGGACAAGTTGTTCAATTACGTTTAATTAATATTGATCCAGAATCACAAAAGATCAATTTAAGTTTAAAACATATGAATGAAGATCCATGGTCAACATTTGAACAAAGATATCATGTTGATGATGTTATTGTTGCTCCAGTAACAAAACTAACAAGTTTTGGTGTATTTATTGAAATTGAACCAGGTGTAGAAGGCTTAGCACACATTTCTGAATTATCATGGGTTAAGAGAGTAAATAATCCAAAAGAAGTTCTTAAAATTGGTGATGTAGTTAATGCAAAAGTCTTAGGTTATGATTTAGATAAAAAAAGAGTTTCATTAGGATTAAAACAATTAATGGAAAATCCTTGGGATACTATTGCTGAAAGATATCCAGTTGGTATGACTTTAAACAAACCTGTTGTAAAGATTACTAATAGTGGAGCATTTATTAACCTTGAAGAAGGTATCGATGGTTTCTTGCATATTGATGATATTTCTTGGACAAAGAAATTAAAGAATATGGCGGGCTTCTGTAAAGAAGGTGATTCAATTGATGTTGTTGTAACAAGAGTTGAACCAGATAATCGTAGAATTCGTTTGAGTGTTAAAAAATTAGAAGATAATCCATGGCAAGTTCTTAAAAAGGATTACCCAAAATATAGTAAGATTACAGGAACTGTATCAAATGTAACTGAATTTGGTGTATTTGTTAAAGTTATCGGCGATATTGAAGGATTAATTAGCAAGTATAACTTAGTTGGACCAGATGAAGAATTTAATGATGAAGTATTACAAAAATACAACGTCGGTGATACTATTACAGCAATGGTTATTGAATGTAATCCTATTACTCAAAAACTATCACTTTCAATTAAAGAAATGATTAAGCGTTCACAACAATCAGAAATTGCTAAGTATATTCATGGCAATGATGATGAAGAGGATACTTTCACATTTGCAGATTTAATGGCTTCTAAAGACGACAATTAAATTAGCAAATTTAAATAACAGGCGGAATATCCGCCTGTTAAACATTTCCTAAAGGGAGTCAATTAATGAGTAATAAAGAAAATTTCAATAAAAAAGAAGATAAAGTTATTGAAGGTAATGTATCTACTTTTTTGAGTGAAAATTCAAAACTAATAAAATACATTGTACTTGCAATCGTTGTAATTGTAGTTGTAATTGGTGTAGTAAACATTTCATTGAATAGAAAAGCTCTAAAAAATGTTGATGCATTAGAAACAGCTCAAACAGAATTAGCAAGTGCAACTTCCGCAGATAAAGAATCATCAACATATCAAGAGGATTTAGATAAAGCTATTGCTGATTTACAAGCATTAGAAACTGCAAAAGGTTATGTAGGTTTAAAAGCTACTTATTTATTAGCTTTACAATCTTTTAGTGATAAAGATTACCAAGTTGCCTTAGATTCATTTTTAACAATTTCAGATAAAGCATCAGGAACATATTTAGGTTCTTTATCTTTAAGTAATTCAGCTGTGTGTGCTGAACAATTGGGAGATCAAGCAAAAGTTATTGAATATTGTCAAAAATTAATTGATGTATATGGTAATGATGCAGCAGAAACTCCAAAAGCAATGTTTACATTAGCACGTATTTATGAAAAACAAGGTAATGCTGATTTGGCTAAAGGTAGATTCCAACAATTAGCTGACCAATTTCCAAATTCAGAATATGGTAAATTGGCAAAGAATAGTTTATTAAACTACTAAGAAATGACCAAACATAAGTATATAAGACACATATTTAATAGCAGAGCTATTATATTTTATGTGTCTTTTTTTATGATTATTTCCTGTGGAATTCCAACCAATATTTATTTAAAAGAGAAAATTACAGATGAAGAAGACGTTTCTTATTATGAATTTGCACCACCGGTTGAAGATGCTGATTCATATATAACAACGCTAACTTTTAATCTAGTAGATGATTCTTTAGTCGTTGAAAATACACCCTCGATTTGTTATTTTTATTCGATTTATCCTTCCGATTTATCAGGTTTAACTGAAGCAAGTTATTCATCAAAAATAATAACTCAATTTAATTCAACATATTCAAGTTTACCAGGAAGACGATTGGATTCTAGTCAAAGTGATTCTAGTGTGCTTGATATTGATTATAATGATAATAAAATAAAATTATTTAAATTCAATTATAATGATACAGAACAAAAAGCATTGTCATATTTAACTACGATTAAGTCTCTTAATTATAATCAAGAGTATGAAGTCAAATTTAAAATCCAGAATTTGAATAATGGTAAATTTAATTTTGAAGAATATAATTCATCTTTATTTGAATCTCTTGATTCAACAGGTAATACAATTGAAACCGAAAACATAACTCTAGCAAGATATAATAATAATCCATTTAAAACATCTTCAATTGATGATGATGATTCTGATTATACTATAATTAGTAATTCTAATTATTATAAAGTTATAGTATTTGCTGCCTTAACAGTTGAAGGACAATTTTCTAATATATTTTGGAGTAATTTATATAAAGTTGGTTCTTTTGATTTATAAAAATTTTTTAAAAATAATATATATTCTGTAAACTAGAAATTGAATTTAAATATTAATTACTTTTAATACTTTATTTTTTTATAAAATAGAATTAATGTACTTATATGATTGAATTTACTTTAAAAAACGAAAAAACATTATCTGCTGCCCTTTCCCAATTGAAGCAGATAACTGAATTGCTCCGCAGTGAGAATGGATGTCCCTGGGATATAAAACAAACTAATAAAGATTTTGCTATTTATTTGATTGATGAAACATATGAATATATTGATTCAATTATAAATAAAGACGTTGAAAATACTTCAGAAGAACTTGGAGACATGTTAACTAATGTAATAATGCTTCTTACAATTCACCAACAATATAATGATATTGATATTATTGAATCTATAAATGATGAATGCGAAAAACTAATAAGAAGACATCCCCATGTATTTAGTTCTAAATATGATAAAACTGCGCTTCAAAGCGATCAGGTTATATCTATTTGGGATAACATCAAAAAGAATGTTGAAGGTCGTCACGATGATTTAAATGATTTCTTTATTAAAGTTCCTACTTCTTTGCCTCAATTAGAATATTCTTTTGAATGCATGAAAAAAGTTAGTAAAGTTGGCTTTGATTGGAGTAAAAAAGAAGATGTAGCTGAAAAAATCCAGGAAGAATTGTTTGAAGTTAAAGAAGCAGATTTATTAAAGGATAGAGATGCTTTGGAAGAAGAGATTGGTGATCTATTATTAGCTGTAATAAATTATTCAAGATTCTTAAAAATAAGACCTGAAATTGCATTAAGAAGATCAACTAATAAATTTAAAAATAGATTTAATAAAGTAAAGCAAATATGTGATAATGAAAAAATCCCAATATCTCCAGATAATGTTGATGAATTAAATAGAGTTTGGGATTTAATAAAAAAAGAAGAAAAATAGGTTTTCAATAAGCCGGGTTCTGTATAATGATAATCATCTATCTACGATTTATATTACTATAAATCTTTAGCGCCCTACCCGTGAAAAATGAGCGGACCACCCTATTCACTGCTTGGGCTTGCTCCTAACGAGGCTTGCCATGCCATAAATGTTACCATTTATGCGGTGAGCTCTTACCTCACCATTTCACCCTTACCTATAAAATAGGCGGTTTATTTTCTGTTGCGCTTTCTATAGCATTACTGCTCCCGGGTGTTACCCGGCGTTATGTCCTTTGGAGCCCGGACTTTCCTCATACAGAAAAGACTGTATGCGATTATCTAGAAAACCTATATATATTTAATAAAATTAAAAGCTATCTAAGTCAAATTCATCGTCATCAGCAAATGTTGATAATGAACCTTCTTCTATTTCCATAGAATCAGTTGAATTTGAAAGTTCTGTTTCTTCATAATATAATACACGAGAACAATAAGGACAGAATTCAATATTTTCTAAACTTCTTACTTCATTAACAAATTGTATTGGAAGTAGCATGTGACAACCTTCGCAAACATTATCATGAATTGGAACAATACCAGAACCATCTTTATTCTTTACAATACTTGAGAATTTCTTAAATAATTCAGGAGAAATTTGATATTGATCTACTATACTATTACATTCATTTTCTAGTTGATTCTTTTGTGAAACTTTATCAATTAAAATTGCATCATATTTAGCTTCTTCAGATTTAACTTCAGCTTCAACTTCATTTAGAACCACAGATTTTTCTTCTAATTCTTCTTTTAGTTGAGTTAAAGTTTTTTCTTTCGCATGTAATTGTTTTAATAAGTTTTGTTCCAAAATATGAGAATCACTTATTTGTTTTTCTAAAGCTTCAAATTCTCTTTGTGTAGAGATAACTTCCATTTGCTTTTGATTGTTTTCATGAGCTATAACAGCATTGTCATATTCAAATCTTAGCGTTTTACATTCTTTTTCAACTGTTTGAACATTTAAATTCAATTCTTCAAAATCACTTCTTAATTTATCAAGTTGTGCTTTCTTAATTTTTAATTCATGTGGTAGTTGTTTAATTTCTTCTTCTACATGAAATTTTGCTTTTAAGCTATCTTGAAGTTTTTCTAGCTTTGTGAATACTTCTTTTTGCATCACTTTCTCCTGAAAATCTAATCTTAACTCATATTTAATGAGTTTTGTCTGTGAAAAATGCCGTGAAATTATAAAATCACACAGGCATAAAATTTAACATAAATAATATTTATTATCAAGAATATATTTATTAATAATAGTAAATAAAATTTTTGAGCCAAAAGACTTAGGTATTTATAAAATCTTTTAATTGCTTGGCTCTTTTAGGATGTCTTAATCTTCTAAGAGCTTTTGCTTCTATTTGCCTAATTCTTTCTCTAGTAACTCCAAAATATAAACCAACTTCTTCTAAAGTTAGAGAATATCCACCATCAATACCAAATCGCATTTTTAATACTTCTTGTTCTCTTGCTGGTAAAGTATGAAGTACATCCAATAATTGTTCTTGAAGTAATCTATATGCAGTTTGTGTTGCAGGATTTTCAACATCTTTATCTTCAATAAAGTCAGATAGTAAAGAGTCTTCTTCTTCTCCCACTGGTGTTTCCAATGAAATAGGTTCTCTTGCAACATTCTTGACAGTTTTAACTTTTTTCTCATCCCAACCAAGTCTATCTGCAATTTCTTCATCAGAAGGATCTCTTCCAAGAGATTGCATAAGTAATCTAGATTCTCTAACAACTTTATTAATTTGTTCTATCATATGGACTGGTACGCGAATAGTTCTAGCTTGATCACTAATTGATCTTGTAATTGCTTGTCTAATCCACCAAGTTGCGTAAGTACTAAATTTATACCCTTTTCTATATTCGAATTTTTCTACAGCTTTAATTAAACCTATATTTCCTTCTTGAACTAAATCAAAGAAGTGCAAACCTCTATTTGTGTATTTTTTTGCAATTGATACAACTAATCTCAAGTTAGCTTTAATTAATCTGTCTTTAGCTGTTTTCATCATTTTTCTTCCACGTTTAATCACAACAGCTTGTTCTAATATTTGATTTCTTGATGCTTCAAAAGTTTGTTCAATTTCTTTTAAAGTCTTTTCAGTTTGTTGATAAGTTGAAATAAGTTCCTTGATTTCATAAGCATTCATATTCAAGTCTTCTTCAATTTGTTTGCTTTTTGATCTAGTAGCTAAATCTCTTCCTAATTGTCTTAATTCTTTTGTGGAAGAAATATTTAATTTGTTTTGAAGACTTTGCATTAAGTCCATTAATTCTACAATAGACAATTCAGCGTTAACATATCTTTCTGTAAATGCAGTTAATTCTTCTGGTTGTAATTCAACATCATTTAAAACAGTGAATAATTTAACACGCTTTTTCTGTAATTTACTATCATCAAGAAAATCTTGTCCTTTAGAAATTAATTCTTCTTTTAAACTTTGATATTCTTTTATTGCAGCTTTATGTGGATTCAATTGCTCTCTGTAGTATTGATTATATCGTTTTTGTTCAGCATATAATTCTTTTAATTCTTTTTGAGAGAATTCCATTTCAGTTTCATCAATTTTAGCTTCAAGTTTAGTTATAATATCAGTAAAGAAAGAAATTAATATACCATTGTCTTTTATTACTTCAAGAATAATAGCATTCCCTTCTTCCATTTTTTTTGACAAAACTACTTCATCTTCAGCTGTTAATAATTTTTCTTTTCCAATTTCTCTCAAATATAGTCTAATAGGATCATCAACATCACCTTTTGAATTAGATAAGATATTTGATTTTTTATCATCTTTAGAGGATGAGCTACCACTGCTAATTGAATTGATATCAAAAATTTTTTCAGAAGATCCAACTTCATCTTCAGATTCAAAAGAGAAATCAGTTATTGATGTTGAATCTAATATTGCATCACTGTCATCATCATCTTCGTCCTCATCCTCATCTTCGTCATCGTCTTCACTATCTTCATCATCATCTTCATCAGGTACTCTAATGATAATTTCATCAGCATCTAAATCTATTTCAATACCGACATCATCATCATCGTCGTCAACATCATCTTTTACAAAGGCATCATCATCTGGATCTTCTTCAACTTCGTTAAATGCAGATTCATCTGGTTCTTCTTCAATAATTTCTGTTAAAATTTCTTCTAATATTTCTCTTTTTTCGAGAACGAAATCAGAATTTATTTCAACTTCATCTAAATCATCATCGTCATCACTTTGAAGTGATGTAATTGGAGAATCTTGATTTGAATGTTTTGATGTTGAGCTATCATCATCAGCAACCTTATAAAAAAGTCCTAAACTTAAAAGAAAGTCTTTTTCCAGCATTCTTTATTTTTTCCTTATACTTTTGTCTTGGGGACTAATTTACCCCTTAATTCAGCAATATCCTGATCCAATATTATTTGATCTTTTAATAACATTTTTATGCTCTCAATGTCATTAGATGATTGAGCGATTTCTAATATTTCTTCGTACCTTTTTTTTTCTTTTTCTAAAGTCCTTAACCTAATTCGATTAATACCCTCTTGTAATTGATTTATACAGTATTTTTCATTAAATTCTTCTAATAAATACGAAGAAGAAACATCTGCCTTTATTTGGGGGTCATTAATTAATTGCAAGAAATAGTCGTTACCACAATCTTCGTCATTGAGCCTAAAATAATCTTCTAAAATATTAAATAAAGCTATAGCCTCCTCATCTTTTAGATCTTTTACCGATATATTTTTACGAAATTGTTTATAATGTTTTCTGTTATTTACAACAACTAGCATTAAAAACAAATCCAAATTAAACCTATCTTTCGTCAAAGGTTGAATATCAATTTTTCTTACATTTTTTTTCCCATATAAATATGAATTCGCACTCCCTTTTTTGTATTGCATATATACACTATTGGGATGTACTTTTAACATTTCTGCCAGTCTCTGAAGTAATGAATCTTTTTCAATTTCAGAAGGTGTTGCATCAATATATGGTTTAATATAATTAAAAATCTCATCTTTACCTTTCGAATTCTTTATATCATATAATTTTATAGCATTATTGACAAGGTACATAAACCCATCAATGGTATTACTTAAGGCATTTTTTAATGCTTCTTCGCCTCTTTTTTCTAACATTTCCGCAGGATCATTAAATTCTTGTAAATATATTACAAAATTAGCAATACCTTGTGCTTGTAAAATATTTAAAGTTCGGATTGTTGCTTTTATTCCCGCTGAATCATTATCAAATAAAATATATGCTTTTTCAACATACCTAGATAATAAACGTGCTTGTTCAGATGTGAAGGCAGTACCAAGAGAAGCCACAGCGTAATCAATTTTTGCTTGATGTAAGGCTATTACATCAAAATTACCTTCACAAATAATAACTTCTTTTTTTTCTTTTAAGCTTTCTAAAGATTCATAAATACCATATAAATTACTTTTTTTTGAATATATTAAAGTTTCTGGGGAATTTCTATATTTTGCTTTTGAATTACCTATTAAATCTCTTGCGGAAAATGCTACAGTTTTTCCATCCCAGGTTCTAATTGGGAAAATTAATCTCCCATCAAATAATGAGGATGTAGAATTATCAAAGAAAATTCCACTTTTATTTAAAAAATCTTGTTTGTAGTCGCTGTTTGATTTAATCCTTGTATATAGAAAATCATTATTCATTGGTAAATAGCCAAGTGAAAATTTCTCAATCATTTCTTTATTTATGTTTCTCTTTGATAAATAATTTAGTGCTGTTATACCTATATCTGATATTAATACATTATGCATAAAATTTCTACATCTATCATATAATGAATAAAACTCAGTTTTAATTTTAAAATTGCTATTTGTTTTAGATGAATCAAAATTTAATGGTTCCCCTACTTCTTCAGCAATTTTTAGTACTGATTCATACCAACTTAAATGATCATATAATGAAACAAATTTAAAAATATCTCCACTTACTCCACAACCAAAACAATGGAAAAACTGTTTATCGTCGTGTATATAAAAACTTGGTGTTTTTTCATCATGGAAAGGGCAACAACAAACATAATCACTTCCACGCTTGTGTTTTACATCTGCATATCGAGATATATATTGTGATAATGATATTTTATTTTTTATTTTATCAATTGTTTGTTGCGCTATTTTTGGCACCTTTGCTCCTATTGAATGATTTTGGGAATAAATTTATCCATTAAATCCAAATTCTTTTGAATTTCCTTAGCTTTTATTTTCTTTCCTTTTTTTATACCAGGACAACTTTTTGCTTCTTCATCCCAGGTTTGTTGATCTACAATAATATTTGGCCAAAAAGGATAAGTCCTGCATTGTAAAGGTCTATCTTCATAACAACTACAGCCATTCTTTGTCAAAAAAATACAATCGTAATTTTCTTTTTCTAATAAACTAATTCTATATCCAAAACCAATAGGTACTTTTCTACAATAAGTATTAATAAATGTTTCTTCATCCATCGAGAAATGAGTAGAGAGGTTGTGTAAGTCTTCCTCACTTAGAAACACAAAACCTGGTTCACAACTACAACAATAATTGCAACCTTGGCATTCAAATTCAAGCCCATTTTTATAAAAATTGCTCATATAACCTCGCAGATTAAAGCAAATAGGTCTTCTCTAATGAGAAGACCTACTAAATGGGGAGAGAAGGATTCGAACCTTCGAAGGCTGAGCCAACAGATTTACAGTCTGCCCCCTTTGACCGCTCGGGAACCTCCCCGTGTCGTTTAGACAAGTAGGAATATAAATAATATTAATAATTTAGTCAACCTATTTTTTAAAATCAATTAAAAATCTATCAAAATGATACCTCTAGTGTAAAGTAAAATGTCCACTATTCTTCGTTTGTTGCGATATATGAAGGAAGAGTTGTTCTATCTCCATAAATTTCTTTATATTTTTCTATAGGTGTTAATCCAT
>RZYO01000367.1 GCA_009930325.1 Spirochaetia bacterium
GTAATCTTTTTATACATACTATTTTCTAAAGAAGGAGTCTTACCTATATCAAAAGAAATATATGAAAATTTTTTCTTATATGTTCTGCTCATAACGAATCATCCTCCTAAAATGTGATTTTTGATTTAACAAAGCTATTATATCATTAAAAGCTTTACTTGTAAATAGCCTTAAACTACAAGATAGTTAGAACTGATCTCTTATGAAACAAAAGTTTAATATCACAATATTCTAGTTCACAAGTACTGATTTATAAAGCATTCAAATTGTATATAATTATGATCTGGAAAAAATTAATCGACCTCCCTCTATATCTCCAACTTCTTTAAGGGATTTTCGATTATTAGTATTATTAATCATATCAATTATTGATGATTGAATTTATTAATGAAAATTATTATTTTGATTATCAATGAAATTGATGCTATTATTTTTATTAGGATTTTTAGAATCGATTAGGATTCTATATTTAACTTTACCGGTACTGCCATCTCGCGTAACACATTTAACAATTTTTACTATTTAATCTTCTTAGCTATTTTCGACTGTCAATGGTACCAACCATCCAGGGACTTCATTTTGGAATAATATACAATGTTATACAATTAGCTATGCTTTCTAGTTTGAAATGCTGTGCAAACTAGACTACTAAAAGTATTCACAATTATGGTTATTTGTATAGGAATTAGTTCACTTTTTGGCTAGTAACCTGGTATCTAAAAAGCTTCTAAAGTTAATAACCTGGTAATTAGTTGAATATACAATTTAGTAGCTATAAGTTTCTTCTATTATATATGGAAAAAATAGTTAATTTTGTTAAAGTTCATGAATGGTTGGTACCACTACCTTTGTCGAGAAAGAAATCTCAAAAGTCTAAGTCCTCAAAGTGTTGCAAGGGAACCACTTACGATACCAGATTACCTGCTGTCACCCCACGGACATCAGAATTGATAGGTTTATATATTCCTATATCCATCAATTTTTGAGTTCACCCAAGCGACAGCAGGTAATCCTAATAAAATAACAACTTTTTCTTAAAAAGGCTATTTACAAAGCGTTCAAAATATGATAAAATTCTACTATGATATATTAATCATTGAAAGTAGTTGATTGATTAATGACTTGGGAAGAAGCTGTAGAAGAAGCTAAAAGAATCGGTGAATTAAGAAGACTCGGTAGATTTGATGAAGCAGAAAGAAAACAATTAAAGCTAGATAAAGAAATAGAAAAAGAAAAGTTTGAAAGGGGTTCTAAAAAATGACTGAGCTTTTTATTTACTAT
>RZYO01000148.1 GCA_009930325.1 Spirochaetia bacterium
ATTGACAAAAAGTATATCGTATGGTATACTTTTTTGATAGTTAAAAACAGTTAAGAACTTTAAAAATTCAATAAAATGGAAACAAATTTAAGACATAATGAGGTTTTGAATTTTCGGATATTTTACAGTGAGATTACTAACTTGTGTTCTCAAATATCCATGATAGATCGTTGTTATATATTTAATCTAAGATCTCAAGAAAAGCAAAGGGTAAATGATCAGTATATAAAAAGTATTAAGAAAAGTAACCCTGACGCTGTATTTGGATTTTTCATTGCTATGAGAAAAGCAAATTACGGAATTGATTTTTTACTCGCTGACAATTTTGAGGTAATAATAAAATTTCAACATAAAAACAGCACTTTTAAAGAGATTAGGAGTCATTCAGTTGAGTCGGCTAGAGAAAATATTCCAGCTTATATAAACTTTTTAACAAGTAAATGGAATCCTTTAAAGGGTGATGGTATTAAATATATCTTTGATTAAATTTTAAAAAACTATTAAAATTTATAAACCCTGAGACTAAAACAGTTTCAGGGTTTTTAATTTGTTTAAAACATTTTGGTTCGAACATCGTCTACTCTCCCGAGCAAAACACAGAAACAGGTTTTATAGACCTGTTTTTGTTTTAATATTAGACATATTTTAAGCTCTAAAGCGTTTCGAATATTTTGGGAGAATTTTAGATAATTCGTAGAAATATACAGAAGAGCCCCTTGATTTTATTGGCCTATCTTGGTTCGAATTCGTGTCCTGTTAAATATATGTTTTTCATCTTGAAATGTGTTATAATCATTGTATGTAATTGTAAAATTTATGAATTTAGAAAAAATTAGCAGTATAAATGCTCGTATCGAAACTCCCGATAAAAAAGAGAGAAAAGAGATCTTATTTGAAAAGATTGAGCAAATTTCATTGGTTTATGCTGATAAAAAGTATAATGAAATTAAAGAAAAAGATAATAACTATAAATTTTCTGATATCGTTAAAGACTTCACACCATTAGAGAGTATTATCTTAAGACCAGTTTTTAAATTGGAGGAATTTAATTTTAAAAAATATCAAGAAAAAATTGATTTATTTTTAAAAGATTTTTACCTCGAACTAGATACCATTTATGAAACATGTGGTTTTGATTTGGATAAAATTTCCAGCCTAGCTAATTCAAATAAGGACGCTATTAAGAAATATTTGAACGTTGAAAATTTTAAAGAATTTGAAAGGAACACAAAAGAGATTGACACAAAAGTATTAAATTTTAACAAAATTAACAACATTGAAGTAGACGCTGATAAAAAATATCAAGATTTAGAAAAATTGGGATTTTCTAAATTTGATCATTTTATGGAGGTTCATGTTGAAGATTTTTATAATACAGATCAAAATAGTTTAGGCTCAGAATTAATTAAAAATGATTTTGGTTTAGTAGCGGAACACATTATTGATAAAGAACCGGAAATAGCAGCAGTTATTGGTAAATCATGGTTATTAGATACCCCACTAGCTAATCGTTTGGGATTTAAGCAAATAGAAGATAGTAAAACAAAGCAAAACGACTTTTCAACTTGGCTGCAATTTATTGATAAAAATGGAGAGATTGATTCAAAAAGATTTAATCAATTTCTAAAAACAGAAGAGTTGCCATATAAGAGTGTTAAGGCCATAATGTTAATTGAGGATTTTTTAAAAAAATATTTACCAGAAAATCGCCGTGGTAAAGTGGTTCTAAAAGAGATTAATGTCGATAGGGGTGATTTCTGGTTTAAATTACAGAGCGATGTGCAGTCAATTAAGTCGGAATGGGATGAGTTATTAAAAGATAATGGCAATTTTGATGATTTTATTAATGGAAATAAATCGCTTAACGAAGTATTGAATTTTCTTGATTTAGAAGACAGAGAGCAGTATGTAAGGTTTTTAAAGATAATGTATAACAATAATATTCCTTGGTCTGAATTCTATGAACATAAAGATGAAAATATAGAAAAAATAGATAAAAAAATAAATAAAGCCATGAATGATGATTTATATAAAGATAAGGAAATTTTTATTGAATAAATATTTAAAAATTTAGAAGTTGGATTGATAATTATAATCTTATCTATTCTTAGCTACATTAGTTCGGGTTTTGTCCAGGGTTTAAAGTAAATAATTTTTAAGCTTATTTTTATGATATTTCTTATAAAAATTTAAGTCGCCTCGTAATTGTTAAGGTTTTTTGGTATAATAAAACAATAATAATTATTAAAATAAAATTTATTAATAGAATTAATAATTAATTTATATAATTAATATGAAGAAGAATAAAATTTTTTTATTACCTTTATTTGTTTTAATTTTGGCAATCTGTTTATTTATTGTTTCCCAGATTTTCTATACAAAAAATGAGACTAACTCTTTAATGATGCTAATAGAATTTGAAGAGGTAGACGGTATTTTGCAATGGGAAAAAGAATTAGATAAAAGAGGACTAACAGCTTTAGTTAAAGTCCAGGATAATGTATTAGAAGAAAATGAAGAAGTCTTTAAACGGCTAGCTGAAAAGGGATATGAGATAGCTGGCGGTTATGATGAAGCTCCTTTTTGGGACATGCCTTACGAAGAGCAATACCAACATTTAAGAAATTCCCAAGAATTAGTAGAAAGAGTTACTGGCAAAAAGATGCGTGTCTTTGGAAGTCGTTATTTTGCCTATGATGAAAATACTTTGAAGATAGCAGATGATTTGGGAATAGAATATATTTTAGCTAGAGGAACTGAAGATGTTGAGGCTATTGTTTACAAACCAAATGAATATAATGTAAAAATAATATCAGTAACAAATGTGGATGTTGGAGAAATGGGGCGAGGATCTCTTTGTGATTATAGCTTGTGGGCCAGGGGTTCTTCGCCAGAAGATTTTTGGCAGATGATTGAAGAGAGTGTGGCTAAAGACCCTAAAAATATGATTCTCGTTTCTCATTCATATTTAGGAGGAACTAGACTTTTGTGGTGGCAAGAATATATTAAAGCATTAGATTTACCAGATTTAAATTGGAAAGGTTTTGATGGTTGGATTTTAAACCAAGATATTGAATACTTAAACAACGAAGATATACCAATAAATAGAGAGGTTAAATATGTTGCCCCTAATCCAGTTAAACAGATAGAAGAATATGAAGCTATTCCTGGACTAGAAGATTTAAATAAAAAGATAAATTCACAAAACAAAGAAGGGGAGATGTTGTGCCAATAGCTTAAATCAAAATAGTTGATATTTAAATTATTTTGATTTTTTACAGTATGGCAAAGACTGTTCTTACTATACACTAGGTAATATTTTTTATTTATGCCAACTTATAAAGATAAAGCTTTAACAGTTGAGGCCAGTGAATTAAATAAGTGTTAAGACTCTGTAAAATAGAAATATGTTAAATAAAAGCCCTGCTTAAAAAGTGGGGTTTTTGTTAGGTTGAAAATAGACTGTAAAATATTAATTACTATTAGTCACGTTATCTCTAATGCCGTCTGCAATCCCAAACAGATATATAAATAGGCTAATTTTGGCCTATTTTTATTAATAACATTGACATATTAATTAAAATATGGTAGTATGTAGGCACAGTATTATTTGTTCTTTTACAAACCAGGAGTAAGCCACGTGAAGACTAATAATTTATTATTACTTAACCCGTCGTTTGTTCCAAAAAAATTAAAATTATGATAGCTTTAACTGTTTTTGCTTTTATTTTCGGAGGTCTTATTGGTTACTTATGGGGAAACTCTAAAAGAGGACGTTTGGTAAAATATACCAACGAATTGCCCAACGGTTTCATGACTGTTGTAAGTACCGACAAAATTTCTACAGTATTGGAGGATGTTAATGTCGGCAGAAAACGCTTTTTAGTTTCTACGGAAGTCTTTGGTGGAAAACCAATTCGCCCCAAAGATATTGTAAGAAAAATAAAAAGCGACAAAGAAAGAAAAAATTTAGGTATACCCGTTCTGGGATACCCACCGCTAGTCAAAGACACAATCTAAAACTAGATTAAAGAGGGGTCCATCTTTTTCAGGTGGACCTTTTTATATTTTCCGGATTAATAAAACCAGGGTTTCTTTAATTTCCAAACATCATCCTTTATTTTAAAAGCTTTTTTGTTTTTTTGGAGGAGAAGCGTCTTAATGTTAGGGCAGGTGACCTTTTTCTTGTTAGAGGGGGCTAATTTTGGCCCTTGTTCTTAAGTGGTGAAAAAGGGAGCATTACTGATTATGGCATTGATATTTTTAAAGAAATTAAAAATAGTATTACTGCTTGTTCTATATTTCCAGGGGCATGGTGTTGTATCTGCCCAAATTACGGAAGATATTTATTATATTTTAATCTAGAAAAGTGTAAACCCCTTTGTCGCAATGTTGATCAAAAAAGTTATGAAAAAACCACATTAAGTGTAATAAAAGATTAATAATTTGTTAGTAAAAAATTTACTCAGTGAGCTTTTCATTTCTGCGCGTTGAAATAATTGTCAAAATATAGATTAAATATTATTATTTTTACAGAAGCGCATTTTAAGTTTTTATAATATTTTGCAATATTTAAGTTAACTTATATTAATATGAATTTTGAAAAAGTGTCAGAAAGTCAAAATGAAAAAGAAAGGCTAAATAACTTAGCCGATAAATTGGATGCCTTACAAAGAGAGTTCGCCCAAAGTCATGGTTTGGATTCTGATGTTATTCCATACGTTGATTGGATAGTGCAAGATTTGCGTAAAGGCGATATCGCAAAGGCAAAAATAAATTATGAGCAACAAAGAGATAAATTTGACAATAAAAAAGAAATTAGAAAATTTTTAGAAGATAATAATATTGTTGATAGGGACATAGACTGGGATGCATGGAGAAGGCAATCTGCTGAGTCTGATTAAATAATAATTGACAAAATAATTAATTTATGTTAGAGTGTGTTAGTTATTAATATTTTGGTTGAACTTTAAAAAAATTGTAATGGGAAACGATCAAGCACTTAAATTAATTTCTTTATTGGGCTCTAATACTCAAATCATAAATATTATAAAAGAAAAAAATTATGATATAAAGATTTGTGTACAGGCTATTCCATTTTTGAAATTGAGAGGGAAAAATGAGGGTCAGATTTTATGTATTTTAAGAAAAACAGGATATGAGCCCTCAATTTGTATCGCTGCTCTTGATTTCATAAAAAAAGAAAAAAATGTAATGCGTGTAATTAAAAGAAGCGCCTATATTCCAGAGGTGTGTCAAGCAGCAATTAGTGGTTTAAATTTGGGAAGCAAATCTGAAGGAGAGATCATGTCTATTCTTCGTCAAGTTAAGTTTGATCTTTCAATTTGTGAATCTTCTTTAAATTACTTAATTAAAGAAAGAAATATATTAAAAGTACTTAAGAGGCATAATTATAATAAACGTTTGGTTGACCTTGCCGTTAAACGTTTACAAATTCTTAAGTGTCGTCCATGATTTCTTTTCTAACCCTGAAGCTATTCTAGTTTCAGGGTTTTTTATTTAAAATAAGATAATAATTATTAACTTATATCTTGACTTTATTAGTATTATAAGGTAAAACAAGATAATAATTAATTGTATTTTTAACAACTAAATATTGATATTATGGAATCTTTGAATTTGGTGATTTTGTTTTTAGCAGCGATTGTTTCGTTGAGTGTCTTAATTTTTAAAAGTAGGTGGTTAGGCAAACAAGAGGTTAAAGAACCAAAATTAATTGAAATCTCTTCTTATATTAAGACTGGGGTTTTAAGTTTTATCAAGCGTCAGTACATGTCATCGGGAATAGTGATTGGTTTGGCCTTTATTATTCTCCTTGTATTAGCTTACCTTAATTTTATCAGCTTCTTTACACCTTTTGCCGTCTTAACAGGTGCTTTCTTTTCTGCCTTATCAGCCTATTTTGGTATGACAGCTGCAGTTCGAGCTAATGCAATTACAGCACATTATACCAAATATGGTATAAATCGGAGTTTTCGTGCCGCTTTAAATGGTGGGGCAGTGATGGGTTTTTCAGTCTGTGGTTTTGTTCTGCTTGATCTTGGTTTATGGTATTTAGCGATTTATTTATTTAATCCTAATATACCTATAAACGAATTAATGCAGATCGTTACTAGCACTGTAATTACTTTCTCCTTTGGTTCTAGCTTTATGGCCTTTATGGCTAGGGTAGCTGGTGGAATTTTTACTAAGGCTGCCGATTTTGCAGCTGATGTTGTTGGTAAGGGGGATTATGGCTTAGAGGAGGATGATCCTCGTAATCCCGCGACCATTGCTGATAATGTTGGCGATAATGCTTCTGATGTAGCTGGTATGGG
>RZYO01000368.1 GCA_009930325.1 Spirochaetia bacterium
CCTCTTTCTCAACTTTTTCTCTACATACATTAGCACAATGATCTCTACTACCTTCAACTACAGTAACTTTTGCACCATGAGCTTTTATCATATCAATTTTTTTTATTGAAGTACCCTCCGGTACAAATATTTCACACTCTATTTTTGCTTTAGCACAATATGCTGCTACACTGTTTCCAGCATTACCACTACTATCTTGAACTACTTTTTTTATACCTATTGATTTACAATGAGAAATTAAAATAGCAGCCCCTCTGTCTTTAAAAGAAAGTGTTGGCATAAAATAATCCATTTTAAGCATCAAATCATCATTATAATTAATTATAGGAGTCATCCCTTCTCCAAGTGAAATATTCTTCCAGCTATCATCATCTAATGCAATAAACTCTCTATATCTAAATAAATTCCACTGACTTTTATCAATTTTATCTAAATTAAATTTTGGAGGGATATAATCTAATTTCCAAAGTCCCCCACATTCACATTTTGGTAAAAGCGTTGAAGAAGATATAATTCTATTACATTTTGAACAAATAAAATTCATTATTTTTCCTCCATTTCAGCAATAGCTTCAATTTCAATTAGAGCCTCATGATGAAGCTTTAAAGTAGGAACAACTATTCTTGCAGGTTTATGATTTACAAAATATTTTTCATATATTGAATCTATTTCATCCCAATATGTTATATCTGAAATATAAACTCTTGTTTGAATAATATTATTTTTTGTTAATCCAACTTCATTTAACACCTGTTCAATATTTAATAATACTTGTTCACATTGTTTTTGAATATTAGGTTCAACCATTCTATTTTTAAGGTAATCAAATGGCAATTGACCAGAGATATATACCATATTATTAGAAATCATCGCATGTGAATAATGTCCCTTCTTATTTCTATTTTTTACCATAATACTTTTCATATTTTTCTTTCCTATTAACTATTTATTTCTGTAATTGAATAAACATCATTTCTTCTATGCATTAAAATCGGTAATTGTTTTCTAATTTTTTCTACTTCAGTTAAGTCAATATCATTAATCAAAACACTCATTTTTTCATTTGCTTGAGAGATTACTTCACCCCAAGGATTAGTAATAATACTATGCCCCCAAGATTGATAAGCAGCTGTTTCTACTCTTGCTGGAGCTGTACCTATTACAAACAATTGATTATTTAAGGCTATTCAACGTTTAGTGTGGGTAAATAAATAATTTAGAATACTTTACCGTGTAGAACTCTTAGTATATTATTCTCAATATATTAGGAGAATTAAG
>RZYO01000369.1 GCA_009930325.1 Spirochaetia bacterium
AAACAAAAAAAAGATTTTCCTTCCAACTTTTTGCTATTTGAATTGCATTAAGTATTGCAAACGTAAAAAAGGTTGCAGTTAATATTTCAATTCAGCATTAATAAAAATTTTATTTTTCATATATTTTTATCTTTACATCTGCACTAAATATTTTTTATTTGTTATATTTCAATCATGACAAATTTCGATTTACAATTTTCAAAATTAATTTGCTTTAGCCAATTAAATTTAACCTCAGGAGACTCACTTTCAATTAACACTGAAGAGTCTACTTATGACTTTGCGCTCAATCTTGCAAAATTTGCAACAACAATTACAAATGTAACAGTTAATATTGTTGTAACAATTGAAGGCAAAGTATCACAAACCGTTCCTGTTGATCCTGATTTACTAGATATACAAAGACCTAGTGTTACTTCCCAAGTGATGTGTAGAATTTTTGATTTGAATAATTTCTTATATGAAAACAATGCAAATCTAGATGAAATTTATAACAACGTTGTAGAAATAAGTAAATTTGCTTTACTAAGTGAACCAATTGATTTAAAAAGAAGGATAGCATTACCTTGGACAGTAGTAGCATACCCTTCAAAAGCTTTTGTTAAAAATGCATTTGCTTCCTTAAATGATAATGAGATATTAGCTTATTTTGCTAAATTATTAAGATTGGACAATTCAAACACTACTCAATATTGGATTAACCAAGCTGGATTATTAGACTATAGAACAAAAACCTTAAATTCACTTAATGCAAAAGAAATTGTTATTAAAAATAAAGATTCAAAATTCAAAGCTAGATTTGTAGAAAATTCAAACTGGGCATCAAATTATATTACTTTAAAAAACAATCGTAGTTTTTTTAATTTTTTACCTACTCAAAATGTACACATTAATTTAGAAAATGATAGTAGTGAAGGACATATCCAAGCCTCAAAAGATTTCTATCTTTTTGGAGAATTAATTAAAAATGCTAAATTTAATATTAAAGAGGGGAAAGTTATTTCTTATAGTGCTGATTTAGGGCAAAATGCACTTGAAGCTTTCTTTAAATGTGATGAAAATGCCAATGTTGTTTCTAGCATCTTTATTAGTGAAGAAGAAACTATTGAATCAAAATACATAGTAAAAGCAGCTCACCCATTATATGCTTTAGAAAATTCATGTTCAATTATTTTAGGTGGAGCTGTTCAAGATTCTCTACTAAATATTGATGAAGAAACAGCTTTAGATGATATTAAAATAAATGGCTATTCAACGTTTAGTGTG
>RZYO01000370.1 GCA_009930325.1 Spirochaetia bacterium
AAAGCTTTTTCAGCAAGAAAAGTGGTAAGAGCTCCTTGCCCTGGACCAATTTCAATCACATGTTTATGATCAATATAAGATTCTTTCACAATTTTTTGTAAAAGATTTTTGTCTCTTAAAAAATTTTGTCCGAATTTTTTCTTGGGTTGATGGTTCACTTGAGTACCTCAATAATTTGATCTCGCGTTATTTGAAATCTTTGGATTCGATAAAGGAGTGTTTTACCGTTCACGTGCCCTAAGTTTAAACTTTTTGCTAAAAGATTGCGTTTTTGTTGGCTTTGATTTTGTCCAACTAATCCCATTTCATATAAAAAGGCAAAATCTACATCACTTTTTTTGTAATCATATTCAACACTAAGTTCACTTAATGCCTTAATAATGGCATCTTTTGACGCATGTTCAATTCCAACTTTTTTCAAATTCTTGCTTATTGATTCTTCCTTAGAAAGAAATGCATGTTTGACTGATCCGACGTATTTTGAAATAATTCTACGTATACGTTCACCCGCATGATCAGGATCAAGAAATAAAATGATATCGTGCGTTAATGATAATTGTTTTAATTGTTCAAGAATTTCAACTTCTACCGCGCTGCCATTAGTTGTAATAACTAAAACATCTTGATAGATACTTCTAATTCTGTTTAAATCATGAATTCCTTCAACAACAATTGCGATTGGTTTCATTATTTCTTATAAAAGAATTTATCATCAGATTTAGTGCCACTCTTCATTAGACTTTCAATGATTGCTGATTGCTTCTTTAGTGTTGATATTTCACCATTTTCTAATAAAATAAATATTTCTTCACCAAAACTCACGTCATCATCTTTATACGTACTATTTTCTACACTTCTAAACGCATGATAATAAGGTTTTTCTTCAGGCTGATATGCTGATAATATTTCATCAATTTTGGTTTTATTTTCTAAAGACTGATTCATGTAACCCCAGATGTGACGATTTAAAAAATCCGTGGATAATTCGCTTAAAATATGATCTTTAGACTTTTTAAAACTTTGAATCAAACCATTAATATAATAGTCATCGATTTCAAGAAAATGTTCAAGATTATTTGGATTTTCTATAACCTTTTGAAGTGGTAAAACATTTGATTCAAAATGATAATTCATTTGAAGTAAATCTTTCACACGACGATATATTTTTTCAAGTATAACTTCATAAGCACGAGCAACCGGATGATAATAAACTTGCCAATACATATGATAACGACTAATTAAATAATTTTCGATGGCATGAAT
>RZYO01000149.1 GCA_009930325.1 Spirochaetia bacterium
AGTTAACTTTGTAGATAATGCACTAAAAGATGGATACTTAAAAACAATAGGAACAGATATAGATAAACTTCTCCCACCAATGTCTAGATTCTCAAAAGGACCTAACAACAGAATCCAAAAGAAGACAACAGTAATTGAAGAGTTAAAGCAACTTTTTGAGAAGTTTAAAGGGTTAAATTGTTTTGAGTAAAAAGAATCTAGCAAATAAGTTTAAGGGAAAAAGTTTAGGTAATTTAATTATTTTATCATTAATATTTCTATTATTTGCAGTATTGATTGATTTGAAAATAATTAATAAAAGTTGGTTTATTATAGTTGATAGAGAATATATCTATTATGTATATGCAGCATTAGCAACAATTTCAACAATTTGCATTACTGTGTTATCATTAATAATTAATTCTCTAGATAAACGATATTATGGAGTTCCAATTAAGGTATACCTAAATATAAGAAGAAATATTTTTAATATTAAATATTTCATTTCTTTTATATTAATTATAATCTCATTTTCTACTTTTTTATTAGCAAAAAATATGGTTAATGCATTAGGAATTTTATTTGTATTTATTATAGTTTATATATCCTACGCAAGTATAAATTTATGGGACTTAATAACAAATGATGATATTTGTTTTAACAAAATCTCTGATATGATTAGGAGAAATCAGATAAACAAAAAAGTGAAAAAGCAACAAATATTAAATTATTTATTTACCGGACTTAATGAT
The DNA here is from genome assembly GCA_009930325.1 of Spirochaetia bacterium. Taxonomy (GTDB): domain Bacteria; phylum Spirochaetota; class Spirochaetia; order Sphaerochaetales; family Sphaerochaetaceae; genus Pleomorphochaeta. Next base: position 732 of record RZYO01000149.1, read on the forward strand.
TATTCAGAAGGGGTAAATACTTCTTATATTCAAAATAATGTTGATTTAATCATTTATATTAGTAATCAAATAGAAGAAGAAATAGATAAAAATGACTATTATAATAAGTTGCGTAAATCAGCTAAAACTATTTTTAATCTAGTAAATATAGAAGTATCTTTAAAGGAAGTGTTCAGAATCATTAATTCAATAGGAATTAGTTTTAATTCTAGAGAAGTTGAAAATATAATACAGCCTATAATTTTAGAAGTGCAATATCTTAATTTTATTGAATATGAATTGAGAAAATATGATAAAATAATTAACTTCTTAGAAGAAAATGTTCTAATTGATGATGATGTAAAAATTTTTATTTTATATAAATTGTTTGATGCTTTATATAACAATGAAGTTTTTACAAAAAAAGAAAAAGTTAATATATTAAATGAATTTATTTCACAACTCACATACATGGGAGATAAACCTGATAGTTTTATACAGGATAAACAAAAAATATTATTAATGATTTTAAAATACAAAATTCTAGATAATACAAATTATAATCAATCAGAATTCTTGATAATGCAAATATTGGAAGTTTTAGATTTGAATACAGGATTAAGTTATAAAAATAATCCACATTATTTTGAAACAGTAGCATTGATATATTTAGTTATTTATTTATACTCAGAAAGTGAAGTTGAAACTCTTATTCCTGAACATAGAGATAAAATAAAGGATTTAATAAATATAGAGAAGAATAAGTTAAGTCCTAAAGAAGGGACTTTTAAAAGTCTAATTATCAAAAATTTTGATGAAATAGTTATAGCTTTATTGAATATTAAAAAAGAAAAATATAATTCCCTTCATTTTTTAGAAAATTTTACTGATTTAAATTATTCTAAATCAGTTGTTTGGGATATTTCTGCTGGATTTGATTTTGCTATGTGTAATTTCTTTTTTAGTTATCACTACCAATACCCATATGAATTAATAAATAATTGGGAGAATATAGAAGATAAGCGGTTATATTTACAGAGAATTCAGGAATTCTTTTCCATTGATAGTGCAAACAAAATTTCATTAACACAAAAAAAAACTAGGAAAATGAAAAAAATAAAAAATTGGATTGGTTTTGAACATGAGGTTAATACAATTAAAATACAAAATTTATTTACAAAAAATAACGAATTATTAAAAGAACTTAACATAGAAAATAAAATTGTTATTAACTATAAAGAGGTTTCTGAGAAAATCAAAAAATTAGTAAATGAAAACTTTGAAAAATCTAAACTAGATGAATATTCTAATTCAATTGAACTATCAGAGGATGATAAAGAATATTATTTTGCTGAAATCAAAGAATCTCAATATTTACAAGAGCAATACCATGAATACATTGTTGGTAGAATATATGAAAAATTACTCCAAATCTTATATAATGAAATTTCAAAATCTATAAAACCAAAAAAATTTGATTATAATATATATGGTGTGGAGTCTTTAATTGAAGATTTAAATTCAAATAGCTACACTAAAACAAATTTTAATTTAATAAACGAATTATTGTATTTTAAAAATAAATTAAAGGCAGATAATTGGGATTTCTTAGAACAATTAAATTTAGAAAATGTTGAAAATAAATATTTGAAATCAAAAGTTGTTTATAAGGGTTATTTACCTAAATTTAATATTAAAGTGAAAGAATATAAAATAGAAAAATTAAATGACACTGAGTGTGAAAAGTATAGTGAAAATTTTAAAATATCAAATGAGTATTATAAAATAGATAATGCTTATTATACTAAGAGTGAAGTTATGGATTTGATTTATGAAAAGAACAGAAAAGTTGTTGTTATATATACTTTTAAAATTGAAAAACCTAATAATTTTAGTGGGATTAAGTTAAAATTTGATTATACAAAATTAGAAAAAGAAGATGAAAAATAGGATTATTATTTCTAAAGGGGTACGCTTTCCCGTTAATAAGTAGGAAGGAGGACTACTCTTTCTACTATTATTTACTGAGGTCTTGTTGAAAGAGATTTTAGTACCCCAATTGGAAATAGTTTTACAGTTAGTTATGCTAATTGTGTATAGTTAATAAATCAAAACTTTTAAGAGGGGTACGCTTTCTCGGTAATAGATAGAGGGTTAAAGTAATTTTGTCCTTAAATTATTAACCAAGGAGTGTAATATGCGTGACTTACCTATTGCATACGGTAATAGTTGTTTTGCAAAGAAATGGTCTAATGAGACTATTAGTTTTGAAGAACTTTGTGAAAAATTAAAAACAACTATTAGAACAACTGAAACTCAAGAAGAGTACCCAAATCTACCCAAAAGAGAAAAAGATAGAATAAAAGATAAAGGTGGATTTGTTGGTGGTCTATTAAAAGATAATAGACGAAAGAGAGAAAACATAGTAAGTAGATCTATGTTAACACTTGATGCTGATAATGCATCAGTTGAGTTAATAGCTAACTTTGAAAATCTTTGTGAGTATAGAGCAGCTCTTTATACAACTCACTCACATTTGCCTATATCCCCTAGATGTAGAATTATTATACCATTAACTCGAGATGTTACTCCTGATGAGTATACAGCCATTTCTAGGCATTTTACTAATATCTTAGGTATTGATATGTTTGATGAATGCTCCTATAGACCTCATCAATTAATGTATTGGCCTACAACCCCATCTAATGGTGAATTCATATTTAAAGAAGTTGATAAAGAATGGTTGAACCCTGATTTGTTTTTAGCTGCTTTTCCTAATTGGAGAGATTGTACCCTTCTACCAACTTCTAGTAGGGAAAGCTCAGTTTATAAACCATAAAGTAAAAAGCAAGAAGACCCTTTAACTAAAAATGGAATAATTGGTGCATTTTGTAGAGCTTATGGAATTGAAGAAGCAATTGCTAAGTTTATACCTGATGTTTATGAACCATCAGTAGTAGAAGGTAGATATGATTACATACCAGCTGATTCTAGTGCTGGAGTAATTATTTATGATAATAAGTTCTCCTTTTCTCATCACGCAAGTGATCCTACTTGTAATAAACTATTAAATGCTTTTGATTTAATTAGAATTCACAAATTTGGACATTTAGATATAGATAGTGATAACTCTACTTCTAGAAGTCCTTCTTTTGTTAAAATGAGTAGTTTTGCTATTAATGATGATAAAGTAAAAGAATTAATAACTAAAGAAAAAATAGAAGAAGCAGGAATTGAATTTGATGATAACAGTGATGATTGGATTAATGAAATAGAAGTAACTAGTAAAGGTGAAATATCACCTTCCTTTAATAACTTTGTTTTAATATTAAGACATGATAAAAAACTTAGTAATATTAGATATAATGTTTTAAGCAGTTCTATAACTGTTGTAGGTGATGTTCCTTGGAAGCAAAATAAACCTGGTTGGAGTGATATGGATTTTGGAAGTTTATTAAATTACTTTTCAAATGTTTATAAACTATATTCACCAACAAAATTAAAAAATGCTCTTTTAGCTATATGTGGAGAGAGACTTTATCATCCACTAAAAGAATATTTTAATTCATTACCTAAATGGGATGAAGTAGAAAGGATAGATACTTTATTAATTGATTATCTTGGTGCAGAAGATTCTCCTTATATTAGAGCTGTTACAAGAAAAACATTAATAGCAGCAGTTGCTAGAATATATGAACCTGGTATTAAATTTGATTGTGTTCCAATATTAAATGGACCACAAGGAATAGGTAAATCAACCCTATTCTCTAAACTTGGTGGGAAATGGTTTTCAGATAGTTTAACTCTAACAGATATGAAAGACAAATCAGGACCTGAGAAACTTCAAGGATATTGGATTTTAGAACTAGGAGAGTTAGCTGGTATGAGAAAAGTAGATATAGAAAGTGTTAAATCTTTTATATCCCGTAGTGATGACAAGTTTAGAGTTAGTTATGGTGTAAATGTAGAAAGCCACCCAAGACAATGTATTATAGTTGGAACTACTAATGCAGAGAGAGGATTCCTACGAGATATAACAGGGAATAGAAGATTTTGGCCTATAACAGTTACAGGAGATAGTATAAAGGAACCTTGGGATTTAAATAACTATGAAATTTCTCAAATATGGGCTGAAGCTTTAGTTCTATACCAAAAAGGAGAGCCCTTATATCTTGAAGGGGATATAGCAAAAGTTGCAAGAGATTTTCAAGACAAAGCTGTTGAAAGTGATGAAAGAGAAGGACTCGTTAAAGCATATCTTAATACTTTACTTCCTGAGAAATGGGATGAATTAGGACTTGGTGAGAGACGTGATTTTCTTTCAGATTTTAATATGGAAACTGGTAAAATAGAGAGAACTACAGTCTGCAATCTAGAAATATGGAGTGAATGTTTAGGGAGAGATCCATCCTCTATTAAAAAAGCTGATTCCTATGAAATTGCTACAATTATGAAACATATGGATGATTGGACAAGGTTTGAAGGGAATAAAAGTAAAACTAAGCGATTCCCTCTTTATGGTAAACAACAAGCCTATGTTAAAAAGATGAAAGAGTAATTATCAATTCACGATAGTTAATTTTAATTAAATAAATATATTAGCATCAGTAGTATTTTAACTATTGGTGCTAATGCTTTATAAATCTTATTCCACTTTTTTTGATTAGCCTTTCATTTAAAATAAACAATTCTGTGTAAAATATAAAAATAAAGGAATAAAAAGCTAAAAACTGGAAGTAAAAAAGCTAATCATTCCACGATCTTGTACCATATCTAATTCATTACAATTGGTGATTTAAGTATCTCTTGGTATAAGTGGAATAAGAATATACTAATAAAGTATTAATATTATATATATAGTATATAGGGGTATATACCCTATATATAATATGCACAATCAAATAGTTTAAAATGCATCATTCCTTATTCTATCTATCCATTATTAGAAAATTACAATTAAAAAGTGAAATGTTTTAAAAAAAAATGGCCCCAGGCCCTTAGGCGACTGAAGCTCTATCCATGTAATTAAATAATAGAATTATTCAATATAAAGTTCAAGGTAGTACTCCATCAGGTGCAGTTGGTGATTTGATTATAGACTCTAAAAAAGGTGACACTGGTGAGGGTCTTTATACTAACTTTTCTATATAAAGAATTATTTTTTTTACTATATATTAAGTTATATAAATGAGTGTCACTACCGTAACCCTTAATTGATGAATTGGTGATTTTTTTTAAATTATACATATAGTTGCAATATATAAATTAAATGTTATTATTATAATAACTAAAAATATAAAAGGAATGTTTATATGTCCAGTTTAAATAGAGGGTTGGTTGATGTTTTGCAATTAGTAAGTAAAATAAAATCATATCAAGAAAAATTGTTTAACTCGAGAGATAAATATATCGGGACTTTTAATTTATTTGATGCAATAAATAAATCTCATTATGAGAATTATCATAGTGATATTATAGCGTATTTAT
>RZYO01000150.1 GCA_009930325.1 Spirochaetia bacterium
AAATGAAAAAACTGATTTAATGCTTAAGAATATCAATAAAAATAATGAGCGTTTAATACCAAAAGAAAGAGCAAAAGAATTGTTTGGTTTTGATTATTTCATATAATAAACAAAATTAAAATACCTCGAATGTATTCTTCTAATTAATTACTTTCGAGGTGTTTTATTGGTTTTATTTATATAATAAATTATTTCTTTGTTGTTCCATAATTCCAATATGAAAGGCCACCAATATCATAAACTTCAGTATATCCTTTCATAACAAGTTTTTTTGCAGCCTTTAAGCTTCTACTTCCACTTTGGCAATATACAAATAATACAGTATCTTTGTCTGGATATTTACTTTCTACTTCTTTTGGAGTAGCAAGGTTCTTTGCTCTTTTTATATGACCTGTTTTATATTCATTAGGGGTTCTAACATCTAAAATTACAATGTTTTTATCTTTATCCATTTGTTCTTTTGCATCTTCTTGTGAAATTCTATGATATATAGCTCCTTTAGCTTTTGCTCTCATCATAGCAATTCTTTGATATAAATTATTAATTAGTAGTATACTAGCAACCACAATTACTAAATACATTGTTACATCATTTGTACTCATTTATTTCTCCATTTATTTATTCTCTATACAAGAATATCTAAAAGTGAGAATTTAATCGGTGATATAATCACACAAAGATTAGGAAAGTGTGTTTTAGAAAAATTATTCTAGTATTTTTAATATTTCTGATTTATTATCTTATGGAGAGGTATATATAAAATGAAAAAGAAAATAACTTTGTTATGTGTTTTTTTAGTTTTTGTTTCTAGTTTTACTTTTTCTAGTGATTACAAATTCTTATTTGGCGCTTTGGGTATGCATGAAGATTATCTAATGGGTATTGGCCCTACTTATTTAAATGTTGGACTTGGAAAAACTGATTGGACTTTTATTGAAGGAAATACAACTGAGCTTCAAACTTATTTAGGTGGTGGACTTGAAAAGAGATCTTTATGGAACTCAAAAACAACTGGAATAAATTCAGCAGATGAAAATATATTTTCTCTAGATTTAATTAGAGCTGATTGGAAGGTTAGATTAAATCAAGGATTATTTTCTGACTTAATAACAGCCTCCATAGCTTATGATGGAATATTTGAGTATTTTAAAGATGGAGCTAATTTAATAAATAATACAATTTATCCAGATTTGAACGGAGAAAACAATTTAGGGACTTATTTTACTGCAGGTTTAAAACTTAACTTAATGAATGATGATATGTTTATTCAAGATGGATTTTTATTAGATACTGAATTCTCTATTGCCCCTGTACAAGTTAATTCTTTCTTTGGTAAATCAGATTTTTATAGTGCCAATGCAGAAGTAAATATTGCAAAAACAATTATAAGTAGACAAGCCTATGATTCAGGTAGAAATCTTTTTTCTTTAGTATTAGTTGATAGATTTGTGGCAAATTATACTGATGGAGATTGTGTTCCAACTTATTTTAGAAAATCTATTTCTTTAGGTAGAAAAGTAAGAGGCTTTAGTTCTTATTCTTATAACAACAAATTGACATTTGTAAATAATCTAGATTTAAGAGTATCTGTATTTGAATTAGATGAAATATCTTTTGCAAGAGTGTTCCCAAGATTTAATTTCTTCTTAGATGTTGGTTATGGAATGCTAGAGTATGTAAATACTAATGTAAGTGAAGATAATTTAATTGCATCTACAGGAGTACAAGCAACAATTTGTATTTCAGACTTTGCAAGTTTAGGTTATCAATTTGCTTATGTATTGAAAGGTGATAACTTTGATAAAGATCAAACACATGTTAGTGTAGGTTCTCTTGTATTGATGTTAGACTTTTAGTTTATATATAAATGAATTTTTTATAGCTTCCTTAATTTTTTTTGGAAGCTTTTTCTTTTTTTAATATATTATCAAAATATAATAACTAGCTTTTTTCATATAAATAGTTTTTTATATTATTGAACACTCTTATCTCTTTGTATATAATTAGCTCCTATGAGTAATAAGAAAATAGTATCTACACACTGGGCGGATATTTACGCCGATAAGATCATCCGTGAAAAGGGTGAAAAAGATTGTTATACCTGTGCAAGTGGCATCACTCCATCAGGTACAGTTCATATTGGTAATTTTAGAGAAATTATCTCCGTAGAATTAGTTGCAAGAGCTTTAAAAGATAAAGGTAAAAACGTTCGTTTTATTTATAGCTGGGATGATTATGATGTATTTAGAAAAGTTCCTAAAAATATGCCTGAACCTGAGTTATTAGAAACATTTTTAAGAAAGCCAATTACATTAGTTCCTGATACACTTAAAAGAGCTGAAAATTATGCTCGTGGTAATGAAGAAGATGTTGAAAAAATTCTTCCAAAAGTAGGTGTAAATCCAGAATATTTATATCAAGCAAAAAGATACAGAAGCAATGTTTATGCAGAAGGTATTAAGAGAGCTTTAGAAAAAAAAGAAGAAATTAAAGCTTATTTAAATGAACATAGAACTTCTCCTTTAGAAGATGATTGGTGGCCAATTTCTGTATTTTCTTCTTTTACTGATAAAGATACAACAACTATCTTAGATTGGGACGGAGAATATAAAATAACTTACAGAGATGATTCAACAAATCAAGAAGAAACTATTGATATCAGAGAAACCCCAAATACAAAACTTCCTTGGAGAATTGACTGGCCAATGAGATGGAGTGTTGAAGGTGTTGACTTTGAACCAGCTGGTAAAGACCATCACAGTGAAGGTGGTTCTTTCGATACAAGTAAAAATATTGTAAAAGTATTTGATGGAGAACCTCCAGTATCTTTCCAATATGATTTTATTTCTATCAAAGGTCGAGGTGGTAAAATTTCTTCATCAAGCGGTGAAGTAGTTTCATTATATGATGTATTAGAAGTTTATACTCCTGAAGTTTGTAGATATATGTTTGTTGGAACACGCCCAAATACAGAATTTGCAATTTCTTTTGATTTAGATGTATTAAAAATATATGAAGATTATGATACTTGTGAAAGAATTTATTTTGGATTACAACCAGCAAATGAAAGCAAAGCTGCAAAACAAAGAAGAATTTATGAATTAAGCCAAGTTGGTGAAATTCCTAGTGAACCTTCTTATCAAATCCCATTTAGACATTTATGTAATTTATTACAAATTCATAGTGGTGATATTGATGCTGTTATTTCTTCATTAGATGATATTAGCGAAAGTCAAAAAGAAAGACTTATTGAAAGATGTAAATGTGCTTGGGCTTGGATTACAACATTCTCACCTGAAGATTTTAGATTTGCACTTGCAACAAAAGATAGTGAAAAAGTTGAAGTATCTGAAAAAGAATTAGTAAGTATTAAAGCTTTAAAAGAAGTTGTTTCTAATATGGACAAATATGAAAGTGATAAAGAATTTACTAATGCAATGTATTCTTGTGCAACAGATAATGATTTAGAAACCACTGTTTTCTTCAGTATTGTTTATACAATTCTTATTGGAAAACCAAAAGGTCCTAAATTAGCACAATTTATGTTAACCTGTGGTAAAGATAAAATCTTACCAATTTTAGAAAAATACTAAAATTAAACATTTGATGCAGTAAGGAATTTTCTTTACTGCTTATTTTTTTTGGAGGAAAAATGAAGGTTATATTAATTAATGGAAGTCCAAGAGCGAATGGTTGTACTTTTACGGCCTTATCTGAAATAGCTAATGAATTAAAAAATAATGAAATAGACAGCGAAATTGTATATATTGGAAGTATTGAGAAAAGTATTGATAAAGCATTTATTAAAGAAATGAAAGATAAAATTGAATCATCATCTGCTTTAATTGTTGGTTCTCCTGTTTATTATGCTGCTCCAACTCCAATAATAACAAGTTTTATGATTGAGTTGATGAAGGTTTTAGATAAAGATAAAATTGCATTAATGCCAGCTGCAAGTATTGCAAGTGCAAGAAGAGCAGGAACAACCCCAACAATTGATCAATTAAATAAATTTTTTACAATAAGTCAAATGCCAATAGTTTCATCTCAATATTGGCCAATGGTGCATGGAAATACTCCAGAAGAAGTAAAAAAAGATGAAGAAGGACTACAAATTATGAGAGTCCTTGCAAAAAATATGGCTTATATGATAAAAGCTTTTAAATTAGCAAATCTAGAAAAGCCAATTTTGGAAAAAAGAAAAAGAACAAACTTTATTTAAATATAATTAAAGCTAAGCAAAATGCTTAGCTTTAATAGTAAATATGATAAATTAAATTAATTTAATATTCTATCTAAGACAAAAGAATTTTTTCTCCATTTTGGTTGAGCTTTAACTCTTAAATCTAGTTGAAGTTTTTTTCCAGGGAAAAGTTTTTTTATATCTTTGAAGGATTGAACCCTAATTTTCTTAATATTATCGCCACCCTTACCAACAATAATACCTTTTTGAGAATCTCTTTCAACTATAATAAATGCTCTAACCCAAATTAAATTTTCTTCTTCTTTGAATTCTATATCACTTACATCTACATATATAGCATGAGGAAGTTCTTTATTTGCTAGGGCAATTGTTTTCCCTCTAATTATTTCACTAATTCTAAATTCTAACGGTCTATCTGTATAAGCTTCTTTACTATACATTAGAGGCCCTTCAGGAGATAATTTAAATAATTCTATTAAAATTTCATCAATCCCCTCATCATTTTTAGCACTGGCACTTAAATATATAGCTTCTGGTAATTGTTCAATTATTAATGCTTTTGTTTCCTCAATTTTTTCTTTTTCAATAATATCACTTTTATTAAATACACATACAATTGGTCTTTTGACTGCTTTTAAGATTTCAATTATTGCAAATTCTTCTTTTCCTGGAGCTCTTGTTGCATCTATAACATATAAAATCATGTCACTTTCACTTAAAGGAGAAGTAGCAATTTCTTGAAGTCTTAAATTAAGTGTTTGTTCATTAAGATGATATCCTGGTGTGTCAGTAAATATTAATTGACCTCTTTGATCGGTATAAATTCCTCTAATTGCATTTCTAGTTGTTTGAGGTGTTTTTGCAGTAATAGATACTGGCATTTCAACTATTGTATTTACCATTGTACTTTTGCCACTTGAAGGTCTTCCAATAATGGCAACTGTTCCACATTTCATATAGAACTCCTATAATTAATTTGTTTTCATAATAATAAAAACAATAAATATAAACAACATATTGGCCTAAGCAAGTTTTATAAAATAAAAATGACAAATGTCGGATATAATACTTGACATATGCCGGATATGATGTTACCTTATATTTGTAAGCGACATATGCCGGATTAAAAAAAGATAATTTAATTTTATTTTTAAAGATAAAATTAATCACAATAAATACAAATATAATATAAGGAGACATAAAATATGCCAAGATTAAATGGAACAGGCCCAGAGGGCAAAGGAAGTATGACAGGCAGAGGCCTAGGTCAATGTAGAAATGTAAATGCTCAAACAGAAGCTTCTGAAACTACAGAATTGAATTCTAATTTAAGTGCTAGAAATTTTAATCGCCCAATGGGAAATGGATTAAATAGAGGTCTAGGATTTGGAAGACGAGGTAATTCAAATAGAGCAAACTCTTTTAACGGAAGAAGAAACAGAGGAAATTAATAATTTTTTTATAAATTATTTTTTATATTGATTCATTTATTATTCTTTTGAGGAGAAAGCTATCTAGTTTTCTCCTCATTCATTATTTAAAATAAATAAGAGGAAATGTAATTATGCCAAGAAATAAAAAGTATCGAAGATTAGGTTATCTTTCACAAATAAAGCACTTTGCTCCTATAAAACATAATGAAATTTATAATTGTGAAATGGATGATGTTATATTGAGTAATGAAGAATTTGAAACAATAAGATTAATTGATTACAAAGGATATACTCAAGTTGAATGTAGTAAATCTATGAATATTGCGAGAACAACGGTTCAACAACTATATACAGATGCAAGATATAAGGTGTCTTTAATGTTATTAGACGGACGACATTTATTTGTTGAAGGAGGTTTTTATAAAGTCTTTGATGAAATATCTCTTGAAACAGAAGTAGATAATATTACAGGAAATAGACAAAGAAGACGTAGGTTTAGAAATGGAGATTCTGAGAATTAATAAAATATACTATTTGTCCTTATGAGTTTT
>RZYO01000371.1 GCA_009930325.1 Spirochaetia bacterium
CGTCAGGGTATTGACTTTATGTTTTTTTTTATAATATCTTTGTGACATGAATAACCTAAGAATACATAAAATTACGGGAGAGACAGGTTGCTTAACGGTGGTGGTATGTTTAGAACCGGAAAATCACCACGAAATTTCAAACGAGAACGAATGTTAAATTAAAATTTTATATTATGAATATTTGGTATAGTACAGTAGTAACAGCAATGAGCGTATTGCTTATAATTTTATTCCCAATGCCGGAATATAGAGATTATGTAATGTTTGGTTTATTAGTATTTGTGGTTTCAATTAATCGATGGGAATCTGATAAAATTTTAAAACAGATAAAAGCTAATACGAGCCACGACAGCAAGGTTTTAAATATACCACGTGTTAGCAACTGTAAAAATTATGACCGCAAGGATGTTATAAATATAATTTACAGTGTATTGCAAGCTACTGGCAAAGATATAAAGCTGACATGGAAAGGAACTTATGCTGAATTTGATGGTAAGGATATAGATAAATGGATTGATGGCAACTTATAATTTTTATTGTTGCTAACGGTGATGCTATGAAAAGTAGCGGAATACGAAGAACTAAATTATCAAAATACAGTGAAATTAAATAGAAGTACAAACTTTACGCAAACCACTAAAACCGCTATTTTTTATAGCATGTGTTAGGCGTAGTAAATTTTTTATCATGGGCGGATGGTCAAATAGAATAGGAAAATATGAAGTAAGCCAAATGGATTACTATTATGAAAATATAAAGGATGAAAATATGCCTTTGGATTATTATGAAAAACAAACTGTGCAAGTGAAATTTAAGGACTTAAAAACTGGCAAAGAAAAAATGATAGATGTGCCGTTAATTGAACTGCACGATTTTATCAAATACGATGATAGTGATTTATACTTTTTAAGTTCAGAAAACGAGGATAAAACATTAATGAATTGGCTGTGGAGAAAACTTAAAGATTCAGGAACTAAAATAGTATGTGGTTTTAAATTAAACGTACATACAAATAATAGAAATTGTCCAAGTTATTGGCTTAATTCAAACCCTATGGATGAAAATATAGTAATAACAACTAATCCAAAGGAATTTGAAATATCCGATATTAAAGAACTATTTTGGATTGTGGATCGTGGTTTTTATTACGCCTAACGTATATATAAACGTAATACGCTTATACGCCAGATTTGGATGTGTAAGCGTAACGAACAACGGCGCATATTGGGTAAAAATAAATAAAATATACTA
>RZYO01000028.1 GCA_009930325.1 Spirochaetia bacterium
TAATAATCAATCAAAAAGTGAAAAGTTTGAGGGGATTATTAAGATATTTCTACAAATAAAGTGAAATATTTTAAATTACAAAGTCGCATCCCCTTTACAAAAAAATGCTAAAAAGTCCAAAAACATTATTCTTCAAATGAACCTTTTTATATAAAAGAGATTATTTTGAGTAAAATGTAATATAATTATTTGAACAGTATTGAATTAAAATATATATATTTTTGAACTTTTTTTTATTGACAGTTAATTATTTTGAATGTATTATGTACTCAAACGAACAAAAACGTTCAGAGGAAGAAAAATGTTACCTGTTGAAAGACAAAGATTTATTCAAGAATTAGCAATGAAAAATAAGAGTGTAAGTGTAAGTGAACTTGCACCTGAACTTGAGGTAAGTGAATTAACAATTAGACGAGATTTAGATAGTCTTTGCGCTAAAGGGGTACTAGAGAGAACTCATGGTGGCGCTACTTTAAGAAGAAATTTAAATATTGAACCCGACTACTTACAAAAAGCTTCTGAATGTTCAAAAGAAAAACAAGCTGTTGGTAAACTTGCTTCTTCTTTATTAGAAGAAGGTGATACTGTATATATTAATAGTGGTTCTACAACCTTAGAAGTTATTAAAGCAATTCTTGAAAGAAATATTGATATTACTATTGTAACAAATAATATTGATGCAATGTGGCTTATTAAAAGTGAAGGTAATGTAAAAATCATTTTTGTTGGTGGTTATTATAGACCAAAATCACATTCAGTTTCTGGGCGATTAGCTTTTAATTTAATTGATCAAATATATGCAAATAAAGCAATTATTGGAGTAGATGGGTTTTCTCCTATTGCAGGATTAACAACTCCAGTATTAGAAGAAGCTGATACAACTAGAGCTATGATTGATCATAGTGTTGGCTCAAAAATTGTTGTAGCTACTGAAAATAAAATAGGTGTTGTATCTAATTTTAAAACAGCTCCAATTGAAAGAGTTGATGTATTAGTTACAGATGAAAATGGTGGTAACTTATTAAGAAACACAGAAATAAGTAAACATATACAAGTACTTATAGCAAAATCGTAGGAGGATAGCTATGAAATTTGAAGAAACTTATGCAGATCATTATAAAGATTGTGCATGGATCCCTTTTGAAGATTTAGAAAAGTTCATGAAAGATGCTCTTGTTAATGCAGGAATTCCAGAAGAAGATGCAAAAACTATTGGAGATGTATTAATCGAATCAGACAAAAGAGGTATTGATAGTCATGGAATTGGTCGTTTAAAACCAATTTATATTGACAGAATTGATAAAGGGATTATGAATCCTATAACTGAAATTGAAGTTGTAAAAGACCAAGATGCAACAGCAGTTTTAGATGGTCATAATGGTTTAGGTCATGTAGTTTCAAAAAGAGCTATGGAAATAGCTATTGAAAAAGCAAAAAAATATGGCATTGGTATGGTTGCAGTAAGAAACTCAACTCACTATGGTATTGCTGGTTATTATCCATTAATGGCAATCAAAGAAAATATGATTGGTATTACAGGAACAAATGCTAGACCTTCTATTGCTCCTACAAATGGTGTTGAAAACATGATGGGAACAAATCCATTAACATTTGGATTACCTACTGATGAAGAATTCCCATTTGTTTTAGACTGTGCTACAAGTGTATCACAACGTGGTAAAATTGAAGTATATGGTAGAGCTGGAAAAGATTTGCCAGCTGGCTGGGTAATTGGCCGTGATGGCACAACTCGTACTGATACACAACAAGTATTAAAAGATTTAACAACAGGTAATGCCGCTTTAACTCCTCTCGGAGGAATTGGTGAATTAACAGGTGGTTATAAAGGTTATGGTTATGCTGCTGTTGTAGAAATTTTATGTGCAGCTTTACAAGATGGTGCCTTTATGAAAGAACTTAATGGTTTTGATGCTGATCACAAACCAATTCCATATCCACTTGGACACTTCTTTATTGCTATTGATCCAGAACATTTTATGGGAGCTAAAACTTTCAAAGCTATTGCTGGTACAATTTGTAGACAATTAAGAAATAGTGAAAAAGCTCCTGGTCAAGATCAAATCTTTACAGCTGGAGAAAAAGAATTTATTTCATATAACTATAGAAAAGTACACGGATGTCCAGTTCCTCCATCATTACAAAAAGTAATGATTGAATTAAGAGATAGATGGAACATGGATTATAAATGGGATTTCGAAAATAAATAAAAGGAAAAATAAATGGCAACTTTAAAAGAAAGAGCTTTAGCTTATCATATTCAAGATGGTGTACCAGGTAAGGTTAGTGTTGTTCCAACAAAACCTTGTAAAACTGCAGATGATTTAGGTCTTGCTTACACTCCAGGTGTAGCACAACCAGTATTAGCAATTGAAGAAAATCCAGAAGACGCTTACAAATATACAGCAAAAGGTAATCTTGTTGCAGTTATTTCTAATGGTACAGCTATTCTTGGTTTAGGAGACAGAGGTCCATTAGCAAGTAAACCTGTTATGGAAGGAAAAGGTGTTTTATTTAAGAGATTTGCAGATATTGATGTATTTGATATCGAAGTTGATGAAAAAGACCCTAAAAAATTAATTGAAATTGTTAAGAAAATTTCTCCAACATTTGGTGGTGTTAACCTCGAAGATATTAAGGGACCAGAATGTTTCGAAATTGAACAAGAATTAATTAAACAATGTGATATCCCAATCTTCCACGATGACCAACATGGTACAGCTATTATTGCTACTGCAGGATTAATGAATGCTTGTGAAATTATAAATAAAAACTTAGCAGATATTAAAGTCGTTGTTAATGGTGCTGGTGCTGCAGGTATTTCTTGTGCAAGAATGTTTGTTGCTGCAGGTGTTAAAAAAGAAAATTTGATTATGTGTGATAGTCGTGGTGTTATCTATAAAGGTCGCACAAACGGTATGACAAGTCAAAAAGAAGAGTTTGCAGTTGAAACAGAAGCAAGAGATTTAGCAGGTGCTATGGAAGGTGCCGATGTATTTATGGGACTTTCTGTTGCTGACTGTGTTTCTGCTGAAATGTTAAAATCAATGGCAAAAGATCCAATTGTATTTGCAATGAGTAATCCTAATCCAGAAATTGACTATCATTTGGCAATTGAAACACGTAGTGATTTAATTATGGCAACTGGTAGAAGTGACTATCCAAACCAAATTAATAATGTATTAGGTTTCCCTTTCATTTTCCGTGGTGCACTTGATGTTAGAGCTTCAGAAATTACAGAATCAATGAAAATGGCTGCTGCTAAAGCATTAGCAAAATTAGCAAAAGAACCAATTGTAAAAGAAGTTGAAGAAGCATATGGTAGAAGCTTTAGTTTCGGAAGAGATTATATTGTTCCAAAACCATTCGATCCAAGAGTTATTGAATATGAAGCAGTAGCTGTTGCAAAAGCTGCTTGTGAAGAAGGTGTAGCTAAACACCCAATTAAAGATTGGGAAGCATACAGAGTTTCACTAGTAGAAAGAATGAAAAAATATTGGAATTAATAAAATATAATATTTGATTATAAACTCTAAGAGGAAACCCAACCTCTTAGAGTTTTTGTTATTTTTATGTATTTGATATATTTGTTATTTATTTTTTAAAATAATGATATTATCATATAATCCTAAGGAGTCAAAAATGAATAATTATGATAATGATTCGCATCCATATAATGATGAAAATTGTGTAAAGAAAACAACAAGTGATGATGCATCCTCTGTAGTATTAATTTTAGGAATTATTTCTATTGTAAGTATTTTTTCTTGGATTTTTTCTTTTGTTGGTTTGATATTAGGTATTATTGCTTTAGTTAAGGGTACTAAAATAAGACACAATTCAAGTGCTGCAATGGCTGGTTGGGTATTAGCGATTATTTCTATATCTTTATTTGCTCTTGGCGTTATTCTTTTTGTTGGTTTTTTAATGCCTCCTTTTTGGTGGTTTTTTTAAAGGGGCTATATTAAATATTTTCTTTATCCTATATATTGCATATAGGATTTTTTTATGATAAAAAAACATCATAATTTAGTTTTATGATAAAAAATTGACATATTTATTAAATATGATATAATATTATTATAAATTACAAAGGGAATATTATGGAAAATTATAATAATGATAATTTAATTGCAATTATTGGGGATATTATTGATTCTAAGAAAATAGATGAAAATAATAGACGAGTTTTACAATCAAAATTATCTTCCGTTTTGAGTGAAATAAATGAAGAATACAAAGCAGATATTGTGTCAAATTTTATAATTACACTTGGTGATGAGTTTCAAGGCTTGTTGAATAAAAGTCAGTATTTATTAGAGATAATTGAAAAAATTCAATTTAATATTGGTGAAGTAAAATTTAGATTCGGTATTGGTATTGGTAAAATATATACAGATATAAATAGAGAAGCCTCAATAGGTTCTGATGGGCCAGCCTATCATAAAGCGAGAAAAAGTATTTCTATTTTGAAAAACAACAAGAATTTCCAAAATATATATATTGAGAGTTCAGATATTGTAGTTGATGAAGAATTAAATGCGCATTTATTTTGGGTTTGTAATAGTTTTAATAATTGGAGTACTTTGCAAAAGAAAATTGTAAAATTAAAAATAAAAGATTATAACATTATTCAGGCAAAAATTTCAGATATTTTAAATATAGATCAATCCTTAGTTAGTAGGAGCTTAAAAGCTTCTAACTTTGAAAATTATAATTTATCAAAAAAAAGTATAATTAAATTACTTGAAACACAAAGGATTAATTTATTATGAAAAATCTAATTATAATCCTAATTCTGTTACATATTATTGGTGATTTTTATTTTCAATCCCAAAAATTAGCAGATTTAAAAAATAATAAATATAAATATGTGGTTTTTCATAGTTTGATATATTCTTCTTCTTTTTTATTTATTTTTCTTTTTTATGAATTCTCAATTAGTTTATTTATTACTGTTTTAATATTAATTTTCTCTCACTACATAATAGATTCAATAAAATATGTTTTTTTAAAGAAATTTAAATCAAATAACTCTTTTTTTATTATCGATCAACTTTTACATATTTTTTGCTTGTTGTTAGTAGTTTTATTTTATTATAGAACTGATTATTTAATCGTTATACAAAGGTTTAATCTAAATCAAATACAAAAATATTTACAATTTATAGTATCTATTTTATTAATTTTTAAACCTGCTAATATTTTAATAAAAAATATTTTAAATAAGAATAATATAAATAGTGAAATTGAATTAAGTAATGAGAACTCTCCTCTTAGACTAGGAAGAATGATTGGAAATTTTGAGAGATTATTAATACTTTTGCTATTATGTGTAAATCAATATGTTGTAATAGGTTATATTTTTACAGCAAAGTCTATTGCAAGATGGAAGAAATTAACTGAGGATAAAGATTTTGCTGAGTATTACTTAGTAGGGACTCTGCTTAGTGTTATTATCTCAATTGTTGTATATTTTATTTTTATTGAGGGTGTAATTATATAAAAATAAGGGAAGTAATTCCTCCCTTATTATTTTAAATAATTTATTTTTATTCTTTATAATAAATCTTGTTTAATTTTTTCTTTTACATTGTCTAGAGTTTCATTATATTGTTGATCTAATCTTTTTAGATTATCATCAAGTAATTTCATAAATTCTGAATCTTGTTCAGCACTATATCTGAAATCAGGACCATATTGTTGTTGAAGTTGAGCTTCTTTTTGTTGTAATACGGGAGCAAATTGTTCTTTCATTTGATTAACTAAATCATCTTGATGATTTAAATATTGTTTAAAGAATTCTTTTACTTGATTTATTGTATTGATTATTTCATCACTGTTATCACTTATTTCAGAAATAATATCATTAATTTTATCTAAAGTACTCTCAAAAGATAAATCACTTGGAAGAGTAAGATTAATTAATAAATTATTTACAATCCCTTCTTTTGTAGCTGCTTTATCCTTAGCTTCATTATATTCTTTTTTAAATTTTTCCAAAGTATAATCAATATCATTTAGATAAAGACCACAAATTCTTCTTCCTAACTTAATTGAATTATTTTTATTTATTTTATCAACATCAATATTTAAACTTTCAGTTTTTTCTAAAGCTATTTCCCAAGCAGATTTGATTCTAGCCATTATATTTACCTCAATATTTTTTTTATTAAAGAAAAATCTTTATAAAGATAAGATAATATCAAAATTACTAATTAACAAGTACCTATAAGATATGTTAAATTGCTTTTATGACAAATACAATTGATTTAATATATGGATTTGATATTTTTGGAACAATTATTTTTGCTTTAACTGGAGCATTAAAAGGTGTTGAGAAAGACTTAGATTTTCTAGGGGTTATTGTTTTTGCTACAACTGTAGGTTGTGGGGGTGGAATGATTCGAGATGCCTTAATAGGCGCAACACCTGCTGCTGCCCTTACTAATTATATTTATTTAGTTGTATGTGTTATTGTTGGAATAGTTGTATTTTTTATTGGCTCTTTTATTCATTCAGAGAGAAAAATAATAAAATATGCAGATGCTTTAGGTCTTGGTGTATTTACAGCATTAGGATGTGCTAAGGGTGCTATATATGAATGTTCTGTTGTTGGTCAAGTTTTGTGTGGTGTTATAACAGCAACTGGTGGTGGAGTTATAAGAGATTTAATGAGTAAAAATATTCCAACTATATTAACAAATGATTTTTATGCTACTGCCACTTTGCTTGGTGGGCTTTTATTCTTATATTTAGAAAGAACAGAGTTGTCAGTTTTATTATTATTTATCTCTTGTTCATTCTTTGTTTTTATTATTAGAATAATTGCAATTCAATTTTCCATAGAGTTGCCAAAAAGTGGTGATGTATGGAAGAAAAGGAAAAAATAATGATTGAAAGTATTAAACAATACTACATATATCCATATATGAAAGAAATTGAGGCTAAAATAATTAATATTGATGATAATATGATTTATTTAGATAGAACTATTTTTTATCCAGAAGGTGGAGGTCAACCTGGTGATAAAGGTTATATAAATGATATTGAAGTTTTAGATACTCAAAAAAGCAATAATTCAATTGCACATATTGTAAGAGATAGTAATTCATTAAAAGTAAATGATAGTATTAAGTTAAAACTGGATTGGGATTATAGATATAATTTTATGAAAATGCATACTGCACAACATTTAATTAGTGGTTTACTTTTTTCTCATTTTAATGTCTCTACAGTTTCTGTTCATCAAGGAATAGCGTTTTTAACAATAGAAATTGATAACAATAATTTTAGTGAAGAAAATTGTTATAAGGTTGAAGATTTAGCAAATCAAAAAATTATTGAATCAAAAAAAATTAGTTATTTAGAAATGAATAAAGATGAAGCTGAAAAATTAAATCTTAGAAGAAGTATAAAAGTCGATGGTTTAATAAGAATCGTAAAAATTGAAGATATTGATTTAATTGCTTGCGGGGGACTTCATGTTGATAATACGAGTGAAATTGGCAAAGTGCTTTTTTGCGGTATTGAGAAAATAAGAAATCATTATAGATTACTTTTTAAAGTATCTACAATTGCTACTAATACTATTAGAAAAAATGATTCAATTATTAAAGAATTATGTGTAATAAATAGTGCAACTACTGATACTTTAATTTCTTGTAATAAAGCTTTAATTGAAAAGAATTTAGAATTAGAGAGACAGTTGAGATCTTTGAAGAAAGATAACGCAAATTTATTTATAGAATCATTATTAAATGAAAATTCTCAAAAAATTATTATTAAAGATGTTACTCTTGAAAATATTGAGTTTAAAGATCTTGAATTATCAATTGATAAGGTACTATTTTTGTATCAAAAAAATGAAGCTTCTTTGAAGTGGTTTATTTATTTAGGTAAAAGTTATGAAAAATATAATTTTAATGAATTAAGAAATAAGGTTTTATCAATTATAAATGCAAAAGGTGGTGGACGCTATCCTACTTTTCAAGGAAAAGGGGAGTATGAAAATTTTGATGAGTTTTGTAAAGCTTTTTTAGGTTATTTTAATGAATGATAAAGATAATACAAAGCATACTTTTTTAAAAGATGATGGCAAAATAGCTTGGAAAAAGTTGATAATTCGAACTTTTTTCATGATATTGTTTATTTTCATTCTTTTCTTACTTTATGATCAGATTTTTAGAACTAATGTTAAAGCAAATGAAATTGCAAAGAAATTATATAATGACTTGGGCTTTTATGGTGTAGCTTTATTTGTATTTCTTTGTGATACTTTTATAGTTCCTTTGACTCCAGATATTATGTTCCCATTAGTTTCTTCTTCATGGGGTCCATTACAGATTACTTTTTTTATGGGTACTGCCTCTTTTTTTGGTGGGTTATGTGCTTATTGGCTAGGACATCTTATTTCCAAAATTAGAATTATCAATACTTTTGCTAATAAGGTAATGGGAACTCATAAAGTTTTAATACATAAAAAAGGAGCCTGGGCAGTTGTTTTAGCTGCTTTGACTCCTATTCCATATTCAACAGTTTGTTGGACTGCAGGAATACTTAAGGTTGATTTTAGAAAAGTTATTTTTGCTTGCCTAGTAAGATTTCCTAGAATGATTATCTACTACTATCTCTTTAGAGCGGGTATTCAAATAATAAACTTCCTATAATATTTCTAATGCTTCTTTAATAACCATTTCTGTTCTTAGAGGAGCATCCCCTATATATTCATCTGCGTCTAATAGTTCTATTGCTTTTTCTTTACTAACATATTTTAAAATGATTTTATCATTAACTAAATCTTCTTTTAGAGTATTTTCATTTCCCTCTTGAACTTCTTTCCAAGCTTTTAAACTATGTTCTCTAATTAGTTCGTGCATTTCTTGTCTATTTGCTCCACTACGACCTAATTCCATTAATAGTCTCTCACTTGCAGCAAAAATTCCATATGTTTTCATATTTCTTTTAATTGCTGTTTGGTGAATGTTCATATTTTTAACAACTTTAATACTTGTAATTAATGCTTCATCAGTTGCTAAAAATGAGTTTGGTAATACAATCCTTCTATTAGCACTATCATCTAAAGTTCTCTCTAGTAATGTTTGTGCACTATTTTGCCACAAAGTATTTGCTTGAGAACTTACAAATCTGCATAAACTATCAATTTTTTCACTATTTATTGGGTTTCTTTTAAAAGGCATAGCAGAAGAGCCAACTTGATTTTTCCCAAAAGGTTCAGACCATTCTCCTATAGGAGGAGATTGAAGTAATCTAAAATCGATAAAGAATTTGTAAAGAGTACAACAAAGTGATGATAAAGAATTTACAACTCTTAAATCTTGTTTTCTTGTGTAAACTTGAGTTGCAGCACTAAATGCATTGAGATCTAGCTTTTTCATTACTTTATCTTCCATTTGTTTTGCACTCATATTTGTGTTTTTTAAAAGCTCTGTATAACTTGCTGCTGTGCCAACAGCACCTTTCATACCTTTGCCTTTAATATTTTTTCTTACTGTTTCTAATTCTTTAATATCATCAATTAAATCTTGAGCAGTTTGAGCAATTCTATATCCTACAGTTGTTGGTTCTGCAGGTTGAATGTGTGTGAAAGCCATACAAGGTAAGTCTTTGTACTCTTCCATTTTATTTACAAATAGTTTTAATAATTCTTTAGCTTTAGAAATTATTATATCTAAAGCTTCTTTAAGTCTAATTGCATCCATATTGTCGAGTACATCCATGCTTGTAGCACCTAGATGAATTATTGCTCCTGCACTAGGGCATTGCTCTGCATATGTTTTAATTTCAGCCATTAAATCATGATGAATAATATTTTCAATCTCAGTTGCTCTTTCTATATCAATATCAGTTTTATGAGCTAATAATTCTTCTACTTGTTTTTGAGTAACTAATCCAGCTTCCATTTGAGCGGAGGCTAGAGCAATCCAAATTTTTCTAAGTAGAATTCTTTTATGTTGTTCACTATAAATTTCTCTTAGTTCATTACTACCATATCTCCAAGTAAATGGGGAAATATAAGTATCATGGTTGAATGTTGTCATAAAATACTCCAAATTATACAAACATTAATTTTAAATTTATTATTTCAATAAAATAGGGTTAAGCTTTTGCTTAACCCTTATATAAATTATAAAATAATAATTTGATCTCTTTCTGGGCCAACTGAAACAAATTTAATTGGCGCACCAACGAGCTTACCGATTTCAATACAATAATCTTGAGCTTCTTTAGGTAAATCTTCCCATTTTCTTGCATTAGAAGTATCGCTTTTCCAACCTTTAAATTCTTTATAAATTGGTTTTGCTATTTCTTGTAATGCAGTTTCTGGTAAATAATTAATCACTTCTCCATTAATTTCATAAGCTGTACAAACTTTAATTGTATCAAAATGGTCTAAAATATCGAGTTTTGTTATTGCAATACCAGTAAAGCCATTAATCCAACAAGAATAATCTGCAGCTACTGCATCAAACCAACCACAACGACGAGGACGACCTGTTGTTGCACCGTATTCATGGCCTAAATCTCTTAATTTTTCTCCATCAGCATCAAAGAGTTCAGTCATGAAAGGTCCCCCACCAACTGATGTAGAGTAAGCTTTTACAACTCCAATAATTTCATCAATTCTAGTTGGTGCAATACCAGCTCCACTACAAGTCCCACCAGCTGTTGGGTTACTGCTTGTTGTGTAAGGATAAATACCCCAGTCTAAATCTCTCATTATTCCAAGTTGTCCTTCTAACAAGATTTTTTTATTTGCTTTATAAGCTTCTCTTATTACAGGAACTGAATCAATAATTTTATCGCCAAATAAATCTCTCCATTTAGCACAAACTTCTAACATTTCTTCAATAGTTACTTCAGGAAGACCAAAATATGATAATTCTCTATTTTTTCTTGGTAAAAGCATTTCTAATCTTTTTGTTAGTCTTTCTACATCTAAGATATCAACAGCTCTAATTCCACTTCTTGCAGCTTTATCACTATAAGTTGGTCCAATACCTTTTTTTGTTGTTCCAATTTTCCAGTTATTACTTTTGCTTGCTTCTTCTGCTCCATCAAGAGTGCAATGGAATGGCATAATTAAGTGTGCTCTTTTATCAATAAAAAGGTTGCTACCATCAACACCTGCACTGGCAATAGAATCAAGTTCAATTTTCATTGTATCAAAGTTTACTACTGTTCCAGCTCCAACAATATTTGTTGTTTCTGGATTAAAGATACCGGAAGGGATAATGTGAAGAGCAAATTTACCTTTATCATTAATTACAGTATGTCCGGCGTTATCACCGCCTTGAAAGCGGATACATAGATCAGCTTTTGTTGCTAAATAGTCAACAACACGACCTTTTCCTTCATCTCCCCATTGGGCTCCTACAATAGCACTTATACTCATTATTTTCTCCTTAGGCGTTATTTAAGTTTAATAGCATTGCCTTTTCTTTTTCTGTGTGTTCTTCGATATCCTCAGCATCCCAAGGATATTTTATCCAAACATCTTCAATTTCTAAAGCTGGATAATATCTTTTGATTTCTTTAGGGAAATCTGCATCTTTTTCTTTTAATTTATTGTGAAGGACAAGTACTGCAATTTCCTCAGGATTATATTCTAATAATTCTCTTACGCAATAACCAAGAGTCGCTCTAGTATCATCTACTTCATCAATTAGTAATACTTTTTTACCCTTAAGTTGTTCTTGTACTTCATCAATCCACTGAATTTTGGTTGGGTGTGTTTTGTGTTTTTTATCAACTCCGTAGTAAGAAATTCCAACTGCATAAATAGGGCGATTGATAAATGTTTTGATTATTCTTGCAGGAATAAACCCGCCTGAACCGATTGCAACTATTACATCAGGATCAAAGTCACTGTTAATAATTTTTTGTGCTAACTCTTTGATCAATGTGTGAACAGTGTTGTAGCTAACATAAAATTTTTCGTTTTTCATAAAGAAGTTTCCAATTTTATTTATTAATTTTTTTTGTTTTTTTAATTTTGGGGATACATCTCAGCTATATAAGGAAGAGTTCTATATTGTTCATTATAATCTAAACCATATCCTACAACCCATACATCAGGTATTGTAAAGCCCATGTAATTTATTTCTACTGGTACGGTATGTCTATCAGGTTTATCTAATAAAACTAAAGTTTTCACACTAGCAGGATTTCTTGCTTTAAAGTTTCTAATTAAATAATCAAGAGTGTATCCAGAATCAAGAATGTCTTCTATTATTAAAACATGTTTGTTTTCCATATTTTCTCTTGTATCCATTAAAAGACGAACGTTACCACTTGTGCTATCACCTGTATAAGATGATAATCCAATAAAATCAACAACATGAGGAATTGTTAATCTTCTGCATAAATCTGCGGTCAAAATAAAAGAGCCCTTCAATACCCCGACAAGTATAAGGCGCCCTTCAATGTTTGCATATGCTTCATTGATTTTATGTGCTAATTCATCAACTCTGCGAGAGATTGTGTCAGCATCAATTAAAACTCTAACTAAATCTTTAGTTAAAGCAGGTATAGCTAATGAAGATTCCATAGCCCCTCCAAAACTTAGTATATATAATTAGTACAAGAAAAAATGATAATAGTCAATTCAACTTAAGAGTACACTACTTATTAATAATCAATTTATTATATTAATTATTTGTTAAAAAATGTTAATTTTTTGATAATTTATTTTCTATTATTTTTATTTAAAAAATTGGATTTTTTATTAAAATTTAGTTTAATTTTTTTTAAATTTTTAGTATAATATTTAGCATAATAATTCTTTATAAAGAATGAAAATAAATGTAATTAGTTAATATTTGTTTTCATATATAATTTTTATTAATTTATTTTTTTAGGAGGCTTTATGAAAGCATTCAAAGCTTATGATATACGTGGGATTTATGGTAGTGAATTAACTCTTGAACTTGCATATAAAGTTGGATTTTTTTTACCAAGATTATTAGATGCAAAAACAATCCTAGTTGGAAGAGATATGAGAATTTCTTCACCATTAATTTTTGAAAAATTAACTCAAGGAATTATTGATGCAAATTGTGATGTTATAGATATTTCTCTTTCTTCAACTCCAATGGTTTATTTTTCAACTGTATATTTTAAAGCAGATGGTTCTGTTCAGATTACTGCTTCTCATAATCCAGCTAAATATAATGGTTTAAAAATTAGTAGAAAAATGGCAATTCCTGTTGGTGAAGAGACTGGTTTAAATTCATTGAAAGAAATGTGTGAAAATGAAGAAGTTATTTTAACTGGTGAAAAAGGAACAATTAAACATGTTGATGCAAAAACTCCTTATTTAGAGTTTTTAAGAAAATATAAAGATGATTATTCTAAATTAAAAATTGCAGTAGATTGTTCAAATGGTATGGCGAGTTTACTTATTAAAGATATTTTAGGTGACGATGTTATTTATATTAATGATACTTTAGATGGGACTTTCCCAAATCATGAACCAAACCCTTTAGATCCTAGTAACTGTAAACAGTTACAAGAAGTTGTTTTAAAAAATAAATGTGATTTGGGTATTATTTTTGATGGTGATGCTGATAGGGTTATGTTTATTGATGAAAAAGGTGGTTATATTCCAGCAGATCACTTAATGGGCGTGTTAGGTGAAAAAATGCTTGAAATGGAAGGTGAACGTATTGCAGTTGTAGATATTAGAACTAGTAAATCAACCACAGAGTATTTAGAAAAAATTGGTTATAAAGTAATTATGTGGAAAGTAGGGCATGTTCATGCAAAAGCAAAGCTTAGAGAAACAGGAGCTGTTTTTGGTGGTGAACTAGCAGGACATTATTATTTTAGAGAATTTAATAATTGTGATAGTGGCCTTTTTGCAATGATTATGGTTTTGAATTTGTTAAATAAAAAAAGCAAAGAAAATCAAACTTTATCCTCTTTAATTGATAATATTGTAAAATATGAATCTAGTGGAGAAATAAATTTTAAAGTAGAAAATAAAGATGAAGTAATTGATATTTTGAAAAATACTTATTCACCAACTGCAAATAGAGTATTAGATATCGATGGATACAGAATTGAATTTGATTCATGGTGGTTTGGAATTCGAAAAAGCAATACAGAACCATATTTAAGATTAGTTTTAGAAGCTAGTAATAAAGAACAATTGAAGCAAAAAACAGAAGAGATTACAAAAATTATTGAAGATAATTCTAGATAGTTTTAGAAATTAGATAATAAAAAAGATGCTATTGGGAATAACCGAATCAGCATCTTTTTTATGTTTATTGAATAATATTTAATAAAAATAGAATTGCAAAGATAATAATTAATATTGAGCTTACACTATAGAATAAATAATTTCTCCCTTTCCATCTATTTTTTGATCTGCTTATTATAAAATTAAATACTCGATTTTCTTTAAAAAAAATACTGCAAATTAACATAAATAATCCATAAATAAATAATATTGAAGAAATTATAATTTTTAACACTTTTTGCTCCTTAAAGTGATTCTTGTTTTTATGATAAATTAATCTATTGAAAAACACTATACTAAAGTTTTCGATTATAATTAAAATTTATTTATTAGAATAAATAATTGTTATTTAAATTTATTATAAAAAAAATGTAATTTATTTTACTTATTTTTGTTATCTAATTATGTAATTATATTTTAAATGTTTGATTATTCATTTTTTGTATATTTACATAGCCTTATAATTGAATTATTATTATAATAACTTAATTAAATTGAGTAGTCTGAAAAACTTCTCATTAAAAAACTGTGTATACGGTTTAATTACGATTATAAACTTTACATTTATAATCATTAAGGGGAACTTATGCAGCTATCTAAAAAGAAAGCAATGAAGGCATTAGAAATAATGCTTAATTCTCGTTATTTTGAACAACAAATTTCATCTCTTTTTCAAAAGAATATAATGCATGGTACAACTCACCTGAATATAGGCCAAGAAGCACCTCAAGCTGCTTTAGCCCTTAATTTAAAAGAAGGGGACTGGATTGTACCAACTCATAGATGTCATGGATATACTATTGCTTCAGGCAGTTCATTATATAAAATGTTTAGTGAAATGTTCGGATCAAGTCACGGCTTAAGTAAAGGTCTTGGCGGAAGTATGCACATGAGTGATAAAAATAATTTTAATCCTGGCTCTTCTGCTGTAGTTGCTAGCGGGGTAGCATTAGCTGCTGGTTTATCTTTTGCATTGAAACATAAAAAACAAGAAAATATTGCAGTTGCTTTATTAGGTGATGGGGCAACAAATCGTGGTGTTGTTCATGAAATAATGAATATTTCATCAATTTGGGATTTACCATTGTTGTATTTACTTGAGAATAATGGATATGGAATGAGTTCAAGTGTAAAGCAAATGGTTGCTGGCAATAATCTAACTGATAGAGCAAAAGTATTTAATATAAAAGCTATTAGCGTTGATGGTAATGATTTTGAACAAGTATATAATGCTATTTATCATGCTAGAAAATATATAATTGAAGAAAATAAACCTTTTTTAATTGAATGTAAAACTTACAGATATAATGGTCATTCAAAATCAGACCCTTGTATTTATAGAACACGAGAAGAAGAGTCCTATTGGTTATCAAGGTGTCCAATTAAAAATTTTACAAAAAAATTAATTGATAATAAAATAGCAACAAAAGAAGAAATAGATATTTTAAATAAAGCTTGTGAAAAATTAGTACTTGAAGAACTAAACAAAGCTGAAGCTGTTAAAGATGATTTATTAAGTGTTGATAGCCTTAAGTCTTTTGTTTTTGATGAAACAAAAATAGAAACATATGAATCAAAAAAATTACATAGGGCCTTAGGTAGAGAAGCAATTAGAGAAGCTCTTTTAGAAGAGAGTCAAAGAGATTCAAATGTTGTAGTTTTGGGTGAAGATATTGGCCTTTATGGCGGCTGTTTTAAAGTAACAGGTGATTTATATTCTCATATACCTAATCAATTATTTGAAACCCCTGTTAGTGAAGAAGGTTTTGCAAATTTGGCAGTTGGTGCTTCTCTTTTAGGAATAAGAAGTGTTGTTGAAATTATGTATGGTGATTTTTCTACTTTAATCAGTGATGCTTTAATAAATCATGCAAGTAAAATTAGATTTATGAGTGCTGGTCAATTTAATTGTCCTGTTGTATTTCGTTTACCTATGGGCTGTGGAACCGGTCATGGTGCACAACATTCTCAATCTCTTGAAGCTATGTTCACAAATATTCCTGGGTTAAAAGTAGTTGCTCCTTCTTCTCCAAGAAAAGCAAAGGCTTTACTTAAAGCTTCCATTAGAGATAATAATCCTGTTGTATTTTTAGAGCATAAACTTCTTTATCAAATTGAAGGAGAAGTAGGTGATGAAAGTGATATTTTTGAACTAGGTAAAGCTTCGATTATAAAAGAAGGTACTTCAATATCTCTTATTTCTTATGGATACAGTACTAATGTTTGTCTTAAAATAGTTGAGTTATTTAAAGAATCTAATTTAGATGAAAATCTAATTGAAATAGTTGATTTGAATACTTTATCTCCTTTAGATAAAAAAACGATTTTACAATCAGTTAAAAAAACTCATAAAGCAATTATTGTTCATGAAGCACCTCTTTCAAGTGGCTTTGGATCTGAAATAGTTGCAACAATTTGTGAAGATGAAGAAACTTTTTCTTTATTAGAAAAACCTATTATTCGTATTTGTGGAAAAGATCTTCCAATTCCTTTTAGCCTAGAGTTAGAGAAATCTGTTGTCCCAATTGAGAGTGAGATTTTCAATAAGGTAAAAAAACTTTTAGAGCTTTAACACTTTTTTTAATTTCTATATTGATATTCTTAATATTTAATAGATTTTGACCTTTTCATTTTTGCTTATGTTTAATAAGATAAGTTGAAAATTAATTGCTTTTTATGTAATTAAATCTAGGAGAAACAAATATGGACATTGATGTAAAGAATTTGCATCCCTTAGAAGTCCGCTTGCTTCGTCACGTAAAAGTGGGTGAACAAATCACTTCTGAAAGACTAATAAGTGAGTTGGATTATAATGTGGGGCAATGTAACCAATCATTTAGTTGGTTATGTAATAAAGGCTTTTTAGAGGAAAAGAGTCGTACAGTTCGCACTCTTTTTGAACTAACTGAGTTGGGACAACAGCAACAAAAAGATGGTATTCCTGCCTTTAGAATCTTTACATTTTTAAAAGATAATGGAGCAGCAACTTTACCAGAAATTGCAAAAAGTCTTAATTTAGAAAACAGTGATGTTGGTTCTGCCTTTGGATCTCTTTCCAAAGCAAAAGTAACAAAAATGAATGAAGATAAAAAAGCTACTGTCATTGCAGATGATATCCCAAGTGACGAAAAATTAGTTATAAAATTAATTGATAGAGGAACAAAGGGTGCGATTGAAGAATCTTCATTAACTTCTGAAGAAAAGAAAGTTATGCAAAAAATCTCTAAAAAAAGAGGTGCTTCAAATTCAGCTTTTAAAATGATTGAAAGAGAAGATGTAGTTTTTGGTTTGACTGAAGAAGGAAATCAAGCTAGAGAAGCTATTTTTGCTGCAAATATTACTGGAGAAGAGTTAGGTAATGTTAGTGCAAAAATGTTAGCAACAGGAAGT
Source organism: Spirochaetia bacterium (assembly GCA_009930325.1). Taxonomy (GTDB): domain Bacteria; phylum Spirochaetota; class Spirochaetia; order Sphaerochaetales; family Sphaerochaetaceae; genus Pleomorphochaeta. The sequence continues at coordinate 17,675 of RZYO01000028.1, forward strand.
TGGAAAACAGGGACTTTCCGTCCTTATGGTATAAATGGACCTACTTCTAAACTAATTCCTGGTAGACACAATCCCTATGGTAATTACCTACAATGGGTAAAAGATAAATTATCCTCATTAGGCTTTGAAGAATTTGATGGTTCTTTAGTAGAAAATGAATTCTGGAATGGGGACGCTTTATTTATGCCTCAATTCCATAGTGCTAGAGACATTCATGATGTTTATTACTTAAAAAATCCTTCTCATTGTAAAAAAATTGAAGAACCTTGGTTAAGTAATGTCGCTCAAACACATACAGATGGTGGAAACACAGGGTCTCGTGGTTGGGGTTATAAGTTTGATCATGATTTTACAAGAAGACAAATAATGAGATCTCAAGGTACTGTTCTTTCTGCAAGACAACTTCCAAATGCAAAAATACCAGGAAAATATTTTGGTGTTGCTCGTTGTTTTAGATATGACCAAGTAGATGCAACTCATGGAGCTGATTTCTATCAAACAGAAGGTATTGTATTAGGCGATGATGTTAACTTAAAGACTTTATTAGGTTTATTAAAATTATTTGCTGAAGAAATTGCTGGTGCTGAAGAAGTTAAATATGTTCCAGGTTATTTCCCATTTACAGAACCTTCAATTGAAGTACATATTAAGCACCCTGTATTAGGTTGGTTTGAATTAGGTGGAAGTGGTATTTTCCGTCCTGAAGTAACTAAACCTTTAGGAATTGATGTTCCTGTTTTAGCATGGGGTTTAGGAATTGATAGAATGGCTTTGATGCATTTAGGTTTAAATGATTTAAGAGAATTATTTACTCCTGATATTGATAGTGTTAGAACAAGGAGGGGAAATTAATGCCAAAAATTGAAACCACTGAAAAAGCTTTATTTTCTCTATTAGGCAGAAAATATAGTGATCAAGAATTAGAAGATATATTCCCTGTTGCAAAAGCAGAATTAGATGGTCATGATCAAGATATTATTAAAATTGAATTAAATGATACAAACCGTCCTGATTTATGGTCAGCTGCTGGTATCTCTCGTTTATTAAATTCTTATCAGAATGGAGAAGCTCCATTATATGATTTCTTTTCAACAAAAGAAGAATCTTTTGATAATGAAGAAAGAGAGATGTATGTAGAAAATGCTCCATCCTATAGACAATACTCAATCGGTTTTGCTGTAAAAAATCATGTTGTAAGTGAAGATGATCTATTATCATTAATTCAAAGTCAAGAAAAACTTTGTTTTAACTTTGGTAGAAAAAGAAAAACTATTGCAATGGGAATTTATAGAAGTGATTTAATTACTTATCCAGTTCATTATACAAGTGCTGATCCTGATAAAACATCCTTTGTTGCTTTAGGGCTTGATGAAGAATTATCTTTAAGAGAAATTCTTAAAAAACATCCAAAAGGAATTGAATACGGTCCAATTATTGAAAGTGAAGAAGTTTATCCTTATTTAGTTGATGATAATAATAATACTCTTTCAATGCCTCCTGTAATTAATAGTTCAACTGTTGGTGCAGTTCAAGTGGGCGATAGTGAATTATTTGTTGAAATGAGTGGCCCTATCTTAAAGAATTTACTTCTTGCTGCATCTATAATGGCTTGTGATATGGCAGATATGGGATTTGATATTTTACCAGTAAAAGTTATCTTCGATACTGAAACAGAATTTGGTAGAGAAATTACTGTTCCTTATTATTATCAAGAACCAGTAAAATGTTCTATTAAAGAAGTTAGGAAAACAACAGGAATGAATTTTTCAAGTGAAGAAATTATTGCATCTTTAAAGAAAATGGGTGTTTTTGCAATTTCTGATGAAAATGATATTTATGTAACTGTTCCAGAGTATAGAGATGACTTTTTACATGCAGCAGATGTTGTAGAAGATGTAATCATTGGATATGGATTAAATAATTTTACTCCTGAAATGCCTTCTTCTTTTACAATGGGTAGATTAAGTGAAGCAGAAGAACTAGGAAGAAAAGCAAAAGATATTATGGTTGGCTTAGGATTTCAAGAAATGATGTACAATTATTTAGGTTCTAAAAAAGAATATATTGATAATATGTGCGTTGATGGTAAAGATTATATTCAAATTGAAAATCCTATGAGTGAAAATTATGAATTTGTTAGACCTTCTGTAATTCCTAGTTTATTAGAGAGTGAAAGTATTAGTGCAAGAGCTCCTTACCCTCATAAGATATTTGAAGTAGGTAAAATAGCATATTTAGATGACAGAGATAATAGTGGAACTGTAACAAGAAATTCACTTGGATTTATGTCTGCAGATTCTCTAATGGGTTTTAATGAAGTATCATCAATGATTAGTACTTTATTATATTTCTTGAGAATAGAATATACTAATGAAATTCTTGAAAATGATAATAGATTTATTGCTGGAAGATGTGCAAAACTAGTAGCTAATGGAAAACAAATTGGTATTTTTGGTGAAGTTAATCCTCAAGTATTAGAGAATTGGGGTTGTTCAATGCCAACAGTAGTTTGTGAAATTGATCTAGATACAATTTTAAGTCTTTAATTGTAAAAAATTGAAATATAAAATATACGGATTGGATTAATGTTCAATCCGTTTTTGTTTATTCATTGTTGCTTAGAGAAAATATAATAATTTATTCAATTTGTTCTCTAAAACTGTTTGGGGTAGTGTGAGTATATTTTTTGAAAAAACTGATAAAATTATTAGGACTTTTTATACCTACAAGCACTGAAATTTCACTAATTGATTTATCACTATATGAAAGTAAATTTCTAGCTTTATCAATTCTTTGTCTATTTACATATTCTTTAAAAGTCGTATTTGATATTTCAAAAAATAGTGTTGAAAGGTATTTAGCACTAATTCCCATTTCTTTTGCAACTTTTTCTAATGTTAATTTTTTTTCTAAATTATTATTGATATAGTATTTAGCTTCTCTAATTTTTTGAGTACTTTTTTTATTTGTAAAATTGAAACTATCATTAATTTTATCAATCAATTGATAAGTTTTAAATAATAGTTGGGAACTATTATCGCAAAATTCAAACTCACTAGTAATTATGCTTGTTAAAAAGTTATTGAAATCAGGATCAATTTTATTTTTTTCTAAAGTGTTAAAAATATAACTGAAAATATAAATAATTAAATTTTTTTGTAATCTAAAAGAATCGATTTCGGTATTTAACTTTCCAAGAGAAACAAACATAATTTTTATAAAGAGTTTCAGAGTTTCAATATCACCAGTTTTAATACTTTCTTCAAGAAATTCCATAATATTTATATCAAATGATATAGTTTTTTCTCTTTGAATATTTATTTCATTAAATATTATATTTATATTTTCATGTAAAGTCTCAATAGTTTTTTTTGTATAAGTTTTCCTATTTATTAAATAATAAAAAAGTTTAGCACAGTCATTAATTAAAATGGTATCTTTTTCAAATGGCCCCAATATATACTTTTTGTCGTTTTTAATTATTATATATTGATAATCATTAGAAATTATTTTAAATAAACTTTTTTTTAATTCTAAACAATCTAATAACTTTGAATCACAATTTGATAAAGGAATATTGGTGCTGTTATCTATTATAATATAATTTATATTATTAATTATGCATAAATCAGTTATTAATTGTGTGTTTTGCACATTTATCCCTCTTTTTTTTATTCGATATAATTACTTTTATTATTCTAGTTTATTGTATTATAATATAAATATGAGAAGTCAGAAAGAGATAGATTTATTTTGTAAAATCACAAATGCTTATTACTTAAAATTCAAAGAAAATGGAGAATGTATTACTAAAGATAATTTTACAAATATTATTAATTTAGCAGATCATTTATATTATTCCAAAAAACTATTATTTGAAAAGTTATCAACAGATATTGTAATAGCGTTAAAAGAAGATTTATTTTATATTTTAGTTAAAGAGACTGCAATTATTCATTTGCTAGGACCATTAGAAATTGATTTTAAAAATCTAAATGATTCAACTTTTATTTCTTATAATGAAATTGCTTCTGTATCAAGGTTGTTTTATTATGTAGTAACTGGCTCTGATTTATATTCTCATGTCCCTCGATTTGTTGATGAAAGTTATAAATACTATAGGGGGGAGAAGTTTTTTTTTAGTGAAGAGAAAATTTTTAATTTTGAAGACCAACCTAATTATACTTACAACAATCAATATCAATTATATAATGTCTTATCAATTAGTATTAAAGAAAAGAATAAGAAGTTTCTTTATAATTATATAAATAGTCTCTTACAAGAAGACCTCTTTGATGAATTAGTTGAAGATTATGAGAGTGAAGTTGTAGAAAAATTAGGGATTTTTAGACTTCAAAAAAATATTTTAATCTATAGTTTATCTCAAATAATGTATTATTTGAATGAAGATAATGTTAATTATAAAACGGATATAGATTATTCATATTTAATAATAAGTGAAATTGAAAAAGCACAAAATATTTCTCAACTAATTAATAAAGCATATTTATTGATTGATAACATTATTAATTCAATTGAGAAATATGAAATAACAAGTAATGTATATATTCGAGAAGCTACAAATTTTATTATATGCAATTTAGATCAAAAAATTACTTTAGATACAATTAGTAAAGATTTATCAATTAGTTCAAAATATTTATCAAAACTATTTAAAAGAGAATTAGGATTATCTTTTAAAGATTATTTAATTAAAAAGAGAATTGAAAAAGCTAAAAAATTATTAATGTATACTAATAAAAGCTTAAATGATATCTCCTTAGAAATTGGGATTACCAATTCAAATAATTTTAATATATTTTTTAAAAATTATGTAAATGAAACTCCTCAAAAGTATAGAGATATATATTAGATATATTTATTTTTTTATAGTCCTTTTATAAAAGATAAGAAGTTTTCAATATTAAGTGGTCTACTATAGTAATAACCTTGAATTTTATCTATACCCATCTCTCTTACTATATCATCTTGTTCTTTGTTTTCAACACCTTCTAATATAATTTCAAAATCTAAGGCTTTAATCATTTTTACAACAGTTTTAAGAACATTCTTTTTCTCAATATCTTTTTCACAAGCTAATAATAAATTTCTATCAAGTTTTACTATATCGAAAGGAAGTGTCAAAAAAGATTCAAAAGAGGAATATCCCGTACCAAAGTCATCAAGACTAAGTGTGAATCCTGCTTTTTTTAATTCAAACATATTTGACTTTAATAAATCCCAATTAACTGCTTTTGTTGTTTCTGTAATTTCTAGTACTATTTTAGAAGGATTTATATCATTTTTGTTTAAGATTTTCATAAAATCTTCTACAATATGATTTTCCATAAAGTGAATCATTGATATATTAATTGAAATATTATCAAATGGTAATTTAATTGTATTAATTACATGGCATATTTCTTCCATCATTGATTTTCCAATAGAAATAATCGTTCCATTTTCTTCTGAAATAGCAATAAATTCATTACATGGTACATATCCTATACTCGGCACATTTATTCTTGCTAATGCTTCAGCAGTATCAAAGGTATTTGTTTTTAAGTTAAAAATTGGTTGAAGGTCAAAATCAATTGGTTTATTGTTTACAATCTTATGAATTTCAGTATCAATAATTCTATGTCTAGCAAAAGCAATAGCATCATCAGGTGTTATATATAAATCTAATTTTGTATCAGGTTTTTGCATTTTAATTAGAGCCCATTGAATTGCATTTTTTAAAGAATTTTTATCTGAAAATTCTGATAGAGGGGCAGTATATCCAAAAATAATTCTAAGGGGTTGAGCAGCAGGAGTTGTTTTTTTTAAGTTATTAAATTCATCAATGCATAAATTCATTGCAATTAATCTATCTTCATTATTATTGTAAGTTAATGCAAATGTATCCTTATCTAATCTAAAAATTATTGATTTTTTTAATGTTTTTTTTATTTTGTTTATTAAATCAGAGTAGGCTAAAGGCAGAAATGCATATTTAGATAATTCATTGCTAATGTTTGTATTTTTTATATGTATGAAAAGTAAATTATTTTCATTATTTATTTGATTTAAAACATAGTTTTCAAAAGTCTCATTATTTAAAGCTCCTGTTGCTAAATCTTCTGAAAGCAGTGGGTTCTGATTTTCAATAAATAATATTAAAATTAAAATAGCATTTGTAAATTGTAGGATTTGAACTTTTGGAATAAGATAATGAATTAGTGCTGTTGCAATTAAGAAGAATGCACAGAAAATTAAAAGATTAACTTTTCTTTTCTGCATTAATCCTTTTTGTTTTACTAAAAAAGAAATTGAATCAATCATATATAATAAACCACTTCCCCATAATAAAAAGTATAGTGGTCCATAAGTAAAGCTTTTATCAAAATTAATTGTATAAAGAATATTTGTTTTTGTATTGCTAAATAATAATAAATAGACTGTAATAGCAGGGATACTTAAATAGAAAATTCTTAAATTTCGTTTCATATTAAATCTTTGATTATAGAAAAGATAAACAGATAGAATTTGAAGTTCTAATATAAAATAAAAGAGATTACATATGAGGTAAGCTATTTTTATGCTAACATTATTATGATTTAAAGTATAAATTGATAATATGTTTAATGTTGCCGCCGTTATACTAACTCCCACATATATTAAAAAGGGTTGTTGAGTGGGGTTTTTGATTTGTCTTTGAGATAACATTAATAATTTTATTGTTACTAAAATTATAATAGCAGTTATATCAAAATTGTTATAAAAAAATATGTTATTCACTTTAAGTGGCGGCTCCTATTTTTTAATAAAGATTAGAAATTTAACAATTCTCCAATTTTATTAATTTCCCCTTCTTCATATTTTTCGTGTCTTGGAATCATTTTAGCACCATCATCATTATATCTTGGAATTACATGAATATGTAAGTGTGGAATTTCTTGATTTGCTGCTTTTGAATTATTAATAATAATATTTGTTCCATCACAGTTTAATTTATCTCTTTGAAGAGAATCAACTTTTTTAGCAATTTCCATCATATGAGATAATTCTTGAGCTGGGCACTGTGAAAAAGTTGGGTATGGTTTTTTATTAATTACTAAAGCATGCCCTTTATTAATAGGATTTATATCTAATATAACTAAACAAATATCGTCTTCATGAAGTTTAGTTGCCGGAATTTCATTATCTATAATCATTTCAAATATTGTTTTCATAATTAATAATATTATCATAATTATGTTTTTTTTTAAAGAAAAACAAATAAATAAATACAATTTGAGTAAGTTAATGATATAAACTTGTTTATTTATATCTTTTATTATATATTAAACTCAAATTTTTCAAATATTATAACAAATTAAGATATTATTAATTTTATAAAATAAAGTTTCTTATATTGTATTGGAAGGATATGAAAACACTAGATTTACTTGATGAATCAAGATCTGTTACAAAAACTTTATTTCTTCTCTCTTGGCCTACAATAACAGAACAAATTCTATTGACTTTTGTTAATTATGTAGATACTGCTATGGTTGGATCTTTAGGAGCTGTTGCTACAGCTTCTGTTTCTATTAACTCTTCAACTATATGGTTGATTAATGGTTTATTAAGTTCTATTTCAGTTGGGTTTGGTGTTCTTATTGCAAAAAATATTGGTTCTAAAAATTATAAAAGGGCTGCATTAGCTGCCAACCAAGGTCTTTTTGCAGCTTTAATTATGGGACTTTTTTTCTTTTTAGTTATGAGTTTTATTGGCCCAAAAATCCCTTATTGGTTAAAAGCTGATGCCTCAATATATAAAGACTCTCTTAATTATATAAAATGGATTACTATTGCATTTATCCCTCAAGCTCTTATGATAATGAGTGGTGGAATATTTCGTTCAAGTGGTAATACAAAAATTCCTTTTTTGGTTAATGTTATTAATAATTTGATAAATATATGTTTAAATTTCTTTTTAATTTTCCCATCAAAAAATATTACAATATTAAATAAAGTTTATTTGATTAAAAGAGCAAATTTAGGAGTTCAAGGAGCTGCTATAGCAACTTGTATTTCAATTACAATATCCTTAATTTTAATAATATTTTTATTAATTAAAGATAAAGATTTAAATTATAATATTCGATTTATTGCTTTTAAAAATATTAATTGGAATATTAATAAAAATGCAACTAAATTAGCTCTTCCTTATGCCTTTGTGATATGCACCCATTTAGCCTGACACTATTTGAATTGACTGAAACCATCAAACCTACAGATTATTGATGACTGCATCCATTAAGGATTACAGGTTTATT
>RZYO01000372.1 GCA_009930325.1 Spirochaetia bacterium
GATTTTCCGCTATTATGTGTGACCATATAATCATTAGTTATATACCATTTTGAATCACTGTCTATAGAAAAACCATAGACTTTTTGTGCTTTTGTTTTTTGTGTATAAATAGCCATTCTATTTGGTGCTAAATAAGACATCTTCTCCTTACGTTTCCGTCTTTCTGTAACTATTGGTAGCTTTAAATCCCCAAGATAAAAATTAATACTATAATATTCTCCTACAAATCCCGAAGATTTTATACGTTTCTTTATCTTCTTAATATCGTATGCTCTACCACCTACAGAGAAAACTAATTCTTTTATATCTTCTATCAACTGTTTAGATTTAGAGACGTAGTTATAACCACCATTCTTATAATAAGAATCACTATCTATTAATCCCGCTAATAGTTTTAACCTATAATCTAAATCAGAATATAAGGCCTCTTTTGGTATAAACTTAAAACCACTCTTTTTATATTTCAATCCGTAATTTTCCAAATCCCTAGAAAAATCCCCTAAAATAGAGAAGTTATAACTTTTACAAGTAGTTCCGTCTTTTCCATATATACTCATAACAAGATAATCCTGTTTTACTCGTTCTATTACTTCTGGATCATTAGTCGTTATACTTAAATTTTTACAGAAGGATCCATCTCCTAACCAAACACCTAAAGAATAAGGTTTTATATTACAATTAATTCTATCTTTAAATTTCTCTATAGGGTATGATGAAAAACCTATATTTATATGAGAAAACCCGTTCCTACACATATTATTAATCTCTTCCGCTTTGTATTGTTTTATATCCCATTTAGAACTTTTATAATATCTTTTTTTGCTCTCGTCAGTTCCTCTATTATAATATTTATGATAAAAAGGTATTACATGGTTATTAGAACATGAATAAAGTTTATTATGAGAACGGTTATTTTGAACTACATCGAACATATTGTCACAAAACCAACTCGTAACAGATGTTACTTTTGAAAATATATTCTTTCCGTCTTTCTGTGGAGAAATAACCTCATCTCCAACTTTAATATCTTCAATATTTTTCCAATCGCCATTTGACATTAATACCTTATCTCCCGCTGGTTGACAACCCGTATCTCCGGTTATTAATACGAATGCGTCTTTCTCTAGTTTTAATCTTTGTGTTAATCCTTCTATAAACGCCTTATGTGTCATTTCAAAATGTCTAAACTTTATAGCTTCTTTATTAGAAAAAACTGTCTTTTTCTTCATCCCGGAATATTCATG
>RZYO01000373.1 GCA_009930325.1 Spirochaetia bacterium
CTAAATAGTTTATTAGCAGCTCTTAAAAAAGAAGATATTGAAAAATATAATAATTATCAAAAAGAAGTTCAAAATGAACCATGGTTTAAGAAAATACAAGAAGAATATTCTAAAATTTTTGGTTCTAATGATAGAATTTATATTGATAGTGAAGCTTTGAATTCTTTTCAATTATCAGAAGTAGAATTAGAACCTGAACATGAAAAAAACTTAAAAAAGCTTAATAGATTTTTACTTATTACTATAGGTGCACACTTTAATGTTAGAGATGCTGATAGTTATATTGAAGGTTTTGCTACCAATGGCAGTAATAAAAGAAAAAAGATAGGAACTTTTTTAACTGATTATTTAAGTGAAAGAGTTAAAAAAGCTTTAAATTATCTTGAAAATGATCTTAAAGATGAAGTTCCTATTGATGGAGAATCTTTCACTGATAGTAGAGGAAAACCTTTAAGCGATAATCAAAAGATAAAAAAATATGTTGAAATTCTCAAAAAAGAAGGAATGAACTCTGTTATTAGAGAATTAGACTTAAATGAATTAGTTGAAGTGATTGATATTAATACTTTATTTAATCAAAGACAAGGTAAACAAATATTAGTATCTAAAGAAGAAGTTAATTTTAGTGTTGTTATTTCTAAATCTCCTGAGGATGTTGCAGGTATGTCAACTGATAGAAGATGGACATCTTGTATGAAATTGCCAGGATATGAAATTAAAGATAAAAATGGCAATAAAATAATAGACAATGAAGGTGGAAAAAGACACGATGCTTTAGAGTATGATATTAAATATGGTACTTTAGTTGCGTATCTTATTAAAAAAGAAGATATCGATATTAAAGATCCAATTGCTAGAATAGCTATTAAACCTTTTCACAACATTGAAAATGAAGAAGAATATTTTATTGCTGTTAAACCTGAAAACTCTATTTATTCAGACGGTTCTTTGCCAGGTAAATTAATAGAAGAATTTAGGAAATTAGTTTATCAATTTTGTAATAAAGTAAATAAAGATAAATTTGGTGTATTTGTATTTAAAGAAGGCTTATATGATGATAGTGGTTCCAATGTAATAATTCAATTAAAAGATAAAAAATTAGAAGCTAAAATAAAATCTTTAATTGATCCAGCTATTGAAGGTGTAAGTGAAAGAAGACAAAGAGAAGTAGCTGTTGCAATTTATAAGTATTTTATGCAACATAAAGATGAAAAAAATAATACACTTATTAAATGTTTAGAAA